>JBAZDD010000131.1:0-6319 GCA_041654635.1 Candidatus Muiribacteriota bacterium | reverse complement strand
TGATCCAAGAACAAGTTTAGTAAGAAAATATAATTCTTCAGGGGAGCTTGTTGATGACATTTCAACAGGATTACCTTCACCAAGTGTAATTCAGTATGAAAATGGTAATTTTTTCATTCTTGACGGCAGACAGCAGATTATTTATAAAATGGATAAAGAATTAAATATTCTTGCAAGAGTGGTTGAAGGTAAAGCTGTAGAAGAAAGACAGGGCAATTACAGAATTTTTATTGATAAAAGAGGGGCAATTTATCTTCTCAATTTTGATGACGGTATTGTTGAAGTATTTACAGCAGGATTTAGAAAAGTAAGAGAATTCAGAGCTCCATTTTCGCATCAGGTAAGATTTGTTGTAGATTATGAAAAAGGTTATCTTGTTGCAGCGGATATTTTAAAACATAAAATTTATATTTTTAATCTAAGAAATGGTGAAACTGTTGCAAGTTTTGGAAGTCCGGGCACCAGACCAGGTGAATTTGGACCAGCTTTTGATATTGCAGCAGCTTCAGGAAGAATTTTTGTGTCAGATGAAGAAAATAACAGATTACAGATTTTTGATATAGAAGATGGAAGATTAATCAAAAGTGTTGGTCAGGAAGGTGCTGGTGAAGGTCAGTTTGTAAAACCTTCCGGCGTGTTTGCTGACCCAAGTGGACTTATTTTTGTGGCAGAAAGAGCAGGTCACAGAGTTCAAGTTTTTGATGTTGATGGAAATTATGTTCGCAGAATCGGACAATATGGTAGAAATAATGGTAATTTTAATCAACCTTCAATGATTTTCGGATTGCCTGAGCTCGGATTTATTTTTGTGCTTGATAATGATGATAAGAGAGTGCAGGCATTTAATTATAATGGTCAGTTTATTAGAGATTATGCCATTTTATCAAACAGATTTAATCATTCATTTGGAATAATTGCAGATGGGTCTGACAGTGTTTTTATAGTTTCTCCTGAAGGGGAAAGAGTTATAAAATACGGTGTTGAAAACATGATAAGAAATGTGCCTTCTGATAATCTACTTGCTTCAAATAGCGCGGTTGATGAAAAAGGTAACATTCTTTTTGTAAACAGAGAGAAAATGAAACTTCAGTATAATGAAGTTGATGGAAGACAACTTAATGTTAACTATAATATATCTGCCGAAAAATCTGTTGATATAGAAATAAAAATGGATTATTTTACTATTGATTCAAAAGGCAGCATTTACGTTCTTGACAGATATAATCACAGAATTGTTAAATACAGTAAAGATGGTGTTATTGAAAGAACTCTTGGAACAAACAGAGATTCTGATGGTGATTGGAGACTTGATTCTGGCTCCGGTAATGGAGAATTCAGAAATCCATTTTTCATGGCAGTTGATTTTTCAGATAATCTTTATGTTGCTGATGTTGGAAATAACAGAATTCAGAAATTTAATTCTAATGGTGATTTTATTTCCTCATTTGGTAAATCAGGTATAGGTGATGGAACTTTTATTGGTAAATTCACATTTGCAGTTTCAGATGATGGAGTGCTTGTTGTGTGTGATTATGCAAGAAGTTATATTCAATTATGGGATATTACAGGCAATTTTATTTCAAGATATGGAAAATTTGGCGATGGCCCTAACGGTTTTGTAAATCCTCTTGCTATAAATATTGATAATGATGAAAATATTTATATTTTAAATTCTAAAAATACCGATGCTTTTGCAACTTCTGGTGACATTCTGCTTCGTAAGGCAAAAAAAGCTGATTTATTTGCAGAAGGCCTTTCTTATTATAGAAGAAGACTTTTTGATAAAGCACTTGAGTATTTTTTTGATATATCTACCTATAGACAGGATGAAAAAACTTTGTTTTATGGTTGGTATTCTGCAAACAGAAAATTAGATTTGGAAAAACAGGAATATTTTGGTAAAATTCTAAAAAATACTTCAAATTTATCAGTAGAAGTAAAAGAATTATTAATAAAAGAGGGATTTAATCTATGATGAGGGTAAAACAGAAAAGGCTTCTTGCAGTTATTTTTATTTTTTCAATATTTTTAACCGGTTGTTTTCCCGGTGGTAAAAAAACTCGAACTCAATCTCCAAATCGTGTAGAAATGAAGCCGGAATTCAGAAGAGATGCTGAATCTCACTATAAACTCGGTTCAGTAGCTGGCTATAATGGAAGATATGAACTTGCAGAAAATCATTTGAAAAGGGCGGTTGAACTTGACCCTTCCTATGTAGATGCCTATAACAACCTTGGACTGGTTTATGCTGCACAGAACAAATTCAGAGAAGCTGAAGTCTGCTTCAAGAGAGCAATCAACTTAAACAGTTTATTTGATGAAGGATATTATAATCTGGGTATATTATATATGAATCAAAACAGACAGGAAGAAGGATTGGAAAATCTTTTGAAAACTCTTGAGATTAATCCTGACCATGCAAGAGCTCTTTTTGATGTAGGAAGAATTACAGAAGCGCAGGGAAAACTTGGAGATGCTATTCAAAACTATCTGAGACTCACCGAACTTCAACCAGATAACCCAGTAATTTTTTACAGACTTGGCTGGGCTTATTTTCAGAGAGGACTTATAGAAGCTTCGTTTGAAGCATTTACCAAAAGTATTGAGCTTGACCCCGATAATTATGAGCCATATTACAAGATGGGTGTTGTGCTTCAGAATGCAGGCAGAATTGATGATTCAATAAAAATGTACAAAAAATCACTTGAACTTTTTGATAAAAATTTTGATGCTTATATGAATCTGGGCGATATTTATTTTTACGAAAGAATGAATTTCAGAGAAGCAATGTTTAACTACAGAAAAGCACTTGAAATAAATCCTAACAGTAAGGCAGCTTCTCAGATGTTTGAAGAAACATTGAATAAAATGCAGACAAATGACGGCGGGAGATAATTTTATGTACGAAGAAAAAGCTGTAACTCTACAGAGAATAAGGTCTGGATTATATATTGTGCTTGATGACAGAATACCTTTTTATAATCTGAAAAAACTTTTTTATAAAAAGCTTCAAAGTATGGATTCATATATTTTTCATACAAATGTAATTATGAATTTTGGTTCAAGAGAAATGCGTGACAGCGATTTGAAAGAAATTATAACATTGGGTGAGGATAATTTTAAATTAAATCTACTTAAAATAATTACAAAAGTACCTGAATTAAAGGAAATTGCTAAAAAAAGAGGATATAAAGCAGAAGATTTTATTGAAAAATCAGAACTTGAGTTTTCTGAAGATGTATTAAATGAAGATACACTCTGGATAAAAAAAAGCATACGTTCAGGACAACTTACTGAATACAGAGGAAATGTTGTTGTACTTGGTGATGTTAATGTTGGAGCAAGAATAATAGCTGGCGGAAACATTCTTGTCATGGGTGTGCTCAGAGGTGATGTATGGGCAGGGAAAGATGGGAATCTGGGGGCAAATGTTATATCATCCTTTTTTGGGCCTTCCCAGCTTAGAATTTATGATACTTATCTTTTAAAAAGCGAAGAAATTCTCAAAGAAATTAAAGAAAATATGCCCGCTGTGGCATTTTTAAAAAATAACACAATTTTTGTTAAAGAATATAAGGAATGGTCCTTGAGGGGAGCGAAATGACAGATATAAACAGTTTCCTAAAAAGCGACGTGGGTTATAAAACAAATCCTGATCTGGCTAAAGTTATTGCAGTTATATCTGGTAAAGGTGGTGTTGGAAAAACTACAGCCTGTGCAAATCTGGCACTTGCTCTTGCAATGTCGGGACTGAAAATTGCAGTAATAGATACAGATATTGGATTGAGAAATCTTGATATAATCCTTGGATACAGTGATAGAATTTATCATAATGTGATTGATGTAATTGATGGCACCTGTTCGCTTTCTGAAGCTCTTATTCCTGATAAGGATGTACCTAATTTAGTGTTTCTTCCAGCTTCACAGATTCATGAAAAAGGTGCATTGAAAACTAAAGGGTTTACAAGGGTGATAGATGCGCTAAAGCCTGAATATAACTATATATTTCTTGATGCTCCAGCAGGAATAGGTCAAGGTTTAAAAAATCTTATAAGCGTTACTGACAGTGCAATTGTTGTTGTTAATCCCGATAAATCCTCTGTGTTAGGTGCAGATAGAGTAATAGGAATTTTTGAAAACCATAATATTCAGGTAACAGATATGATAATAAATCGATATAATATTGAATCTGCAAATAAAGGTGATTTACTTACAATTCATAAAATAAATGAAATACTTGGATTGAATCTTCTCGGGGTAGTACCTGAAGATAGCAGTGTTACAGCAGCATTAAACAGTGGGATACCACTTGTGAAAAAACAGAATACACCTGCCGGGAAAGCTTTTATAAACATCTCGAGAAGATTTCTGGGGAAAAATGTTACTCTTTTATATGTTTTCAGGGATAATTTCTGGTCAAGAATGATGGGTAAGATAGGATTTTAATCAAAGCATAAATCTGGGGGAAGAATATGGTTGAAAAACTGAAGCAGATAAAAGAGCTGTTGAAAAAATTCAGTTACGGTGATGGCATAACATATACAGAAATCAAAGAAATTTTGAGTTCTTTTGAGGATTCTCCTGAAATATCAGCCCTTCTTGACGGGGCACTTGAAGAGCTTTTTTTCTGTGGATATTCCGATTTTGACAAAAAACTTGAAAAATATGATAAAGATATTGATAAAATTATCAAAGGTAAATACAATTTTGATAAAGAAATAAAAAAAGCCAAGAAAAAAATAGACGATAAAGACCTTGTCAGTGATTTTATTTCAGAATCAAAAGAAGGTTTGAATGATTTTGAAATGAAGCTGCTTGAATATGAAGAATCTGGGAATGTTGAACTTATTAATGATATTTTCAGAACTGTTCATACCATTAAAGGAAGTTCAGGATTTCTTGAACTTGAAAAACTAAATAGTTTTGCCCATATTGGTGAAAATCTTCTTGATGATTTAAGAAATAAAAAATTAAAAATAACTGGTGCAATATCTGAATTTTTATTTGAAGTTCTTGATATATTCAAACATAATTTTGAATTGCTTTCAAAATCACTACCTTCTGGATTTTATCCAGATTTTGAGATTGATATTGAATATGTTAAAAGAAAAGTAGATATTTTTCAGGGTGGTGGAAATACAGAGGAAGAAGAAATTACACCTGTAAAAAATATTAAATCCAAAGTAAAATCTGAGGAAGAAGAAGTTGACGATATTGAAGAAAACAATGATAAAAACGAAGAAATTATTGAAGCTAACACTTCTGAAGAAAGTAAATCTGCAAAAACAGGAGCTGTTGCAAAATCAATTAAAGTAGATGTTGAAAAAGTAGATACTCTGCTTGATGATGTTGGAGAACTTATTGTTGTAAACAATATGCTTTTTCAGGATAAAAACATACTGGATATTCTTGATAAGGGAACCCAGAATACTCTTAATCAGTTAAAAAGAATAAGCTCAAGACTTCAGAATTCATCAATGTCCCTGCGAATGGTTCCAATTGGAAATACATTTCAGAAAATGATGAGAATAGTAAGAGATAATTCAAGAAGATTAAAAAAACTTATTAAACTTGAAATTTCAGGGGAAGCGACTGAAATTGACAGAAATATGGTTGAGAAATTATACGACCCACTTATGCATATGATTAGAAACTCATGTGACCATGGCGTTGAAACCCCTGAAGAAAGAGAAGCTGCTGGGAAAAATCCAACTGGAACAGTTTGGCTGTCGGCTTATCACAAGGGTGGGAACATTGTTATTGAAATAAAAGATGATGGTAAGGGATTATCAAAAGAAAAAATTTTAGAAAAAGCTTATGAAAAAGGTATTTTATCACCTAACGAATCCATATCAGATCAGGAAATATATCATCTAATTTTCAATCCTGGATTTTCAACTGCTGCTGTGGTCAGTGAAATATCAGGTCGCGGTGTTGGAATGGACGTGGTAAAAAACAGCATTGGTTATCTTGGTGGAAGAATTGATATAGAAACTGAAAAAGACAAAGGAACAACATTTTATATAAAACTTCCTCTTACTCTTGCAATACTTGATGGTGTAATAATTGGTATTGGTAAAGAAAAATATATAATTCCGGCTCAGGTTGTTGAAGAGGGAATAAAACCGAACAAAGAAAACTGCTTTAACATGGCAAATAAAGGTGAAGTAGTCAAGGTCAGAGATAAAATATTCCGGCTGGTAAGGCTTTACGATTATTTCAGAATTGAACCTCAGACAAAAAATCCATGGGAAGGAATAGTTCTTATCGTTGAAACTGAAAGAGATAAGATAGGACTTCTCATTGATGATATTTTAGG
>JBAZDD010000130.1:0-6360 GCA_041654635.1 Candidatus Muiribacteriota bacterium | reverse complement strand
CCATATTTTCTTGTAGTTGAACCGTCGGCCTGAATGAATGCTTCAAAAATCATGTCAATTTTATTTTGTGGGATTCCAATACCTGTATCTCTAACTGAAAAATCTAATTCTGCTTCTCCGGTTGTTTTATTTTCAGATATTAAGTCAACTTTTACTTCAACTTCGCCTTTTTTTGTAAATTTTAAAGCATTACCTAAAATATTAACAAGTATCTGTCGCAATCTGACTACATCAACATAAATAAATCTGGGAATATTAAAATTCATGTTGAGCATAAGTTCAATTTCTTTACTTTTTACCTGATATCTGAATATATCAACAATCTGTTCACAGAATTCATAAATATCGACTTTTTCAGGTTCAAGCTCAATTTTCCCAGCTTCAATTTTTGCAAAATCAAGTATATCATTTATCAAATCCAGTAGATTATTCCCTGCTCTCCTAATTGTTGAAAGATAATTTCTCTGTGTATCATCGAGTTTTGTATAGTTCAAAATATCTGTAAAACCTATAACAGCATTCATTGGTGTTCTTATTTCATGGCTCATATTAGCAAGAAATTCACTCTTGGCTTGGTTTGCGGCATTTGCTTTTCTTGCGTTTTCTTCTGCGTAATTTTTCGCCTCTATCAATTGTTGATTTAATAAAACTAATTTATTTTGATTTTTTTTAATTTCATCAATATCCAGATGTGTTCCATACATTTTTAAAGGATTTCCATCTTCATCCCATTCTATTACTTTGCCACGGTCATATACCCATATCCATTGACCATTTTTATGTTTCATTCTCATTTCAGCTTCATAATACTCTGTTTCACCAGAAAAATGTTTCTGCAATGATTCAGCACATTTTTTAAAATCATCAGGATTAGTAAAATTTTCCCATGTTTTGATACTTACCGGCGATATTTCTTCAAGTTTATATCCGATTATTTCTGCCCATCTTTCATTAAATTCAGTTTGACCGGTTTGAACATACCATTCCCATGTTCCAGCCCCTGTGCCAGTTAATATGTTGGCTAATTTTTCTTTTTCAATTTTGAGTGTCTGTTCATAATCTTTCATATCTGTAATATCAGTTGCAACCTGCATGCGAACAATTCTGTCATCAATCCATTTAATTGCACAGTCTGACAGAGAATAAAACTTTTGATTCTTTCTATTTTGACATTCCCATTTGTAAACTCCTGTTGGTTTCCCATCAGAATCTATTAATTTATTATTAGTACAGAAATCACATGGTGAATCAAATCCATGAATAGCTTGATAACAAATTTTACCCCTGAGGTCTTCACCCCATATTTTTTTTGCTGCTTCGTTTACAAAAAGAATTTCATTCGTGTTCATATCTGTTATATATACAATGCTGTCCATCGCATTAAAAACCTTATCCAGACGGTTATTATATTCAATTATTTTATTTTGAAAATCTAAATTTTCTTTATGTAATAAAGCTAATCCGAACTGATCAGCGATTCTTCCTCCAAATAAAATTTCATCATTTTGCCAATTATGTTGATTTAATATGTATTCAATGCTTATCACTCCCTTGAGTTCACCTTTTACTCTTATTGCTACTTCCAATGAAGATTTAATATTATGTTTTTTATAATAATTTTCAATATAACTTTCAACTCTATTATCATTTAACACATCAGAAGATGCAATGAATTCATGTTTATTATAATATTCAAGCTGGGTTCTTAGAGTTCCAGTTGGTAAACTTTCAGCCTTGAAGTGTTTCTGTTTAATAGAGTTGTAAGTGATTATATTTTTTAATGATTCATAACTATCATCAAAAATCCAAATGCCTGCCTGTTCAATTTTCAATTCAATACATATAAGTCTGGTAATTTCTTCAGCAAATAATTCAATTTGACCATTATATATATTTTCAGAACAGTTAATTTTGTATATTATTTCAGAAATTAAATCAAATGTGACCAAACTATTGAACATATTTTTCCTTGTTGATTAAATATATTTTAAGAGTAAAATTCAATATAATTTTAACAAATTATTATGATTATATAAAACAAATCCCTTTTAATACCGGAACCCTGGTTTTATGAAAAACTGGTCACGCTTTAGCAAGCGCAGGATGAAAAATTTCTGGTATTTTCACATCACTTTTTACAAAAAATAAATCTTCTGAATCGTCATATTTAATTTTTTTAAATTCTTTACAATCTAAATCAGGAGTAAAATGCAAAATAACTTTTTTAACCTCAGAAGAAAAAACATTATTACAGACTTCATTTATGTTGGTTTTTTCAGTGCTTATAAAATCATATAAATCTACTGAATCAGCATTTTGCTTATATATCAGAAGAGCATCATATTCTTTGGAATAAAAAATATTATTATTATAAACAAAATTTAAATGAAATAGATTTAAATAGGCACATTTTTCAGCATCATACTGAGACGAATTTATTACTCTGTTTTCAACAATTCTTTTAATTATTTTATAATGATTTAAATTATCAATATCTATTTTTTCAAGTTCAAAGCATGTTGATTTATTATATATATAAAACTCAAATAAAAATTGTTGAACTTTTTTAAATCCAAACTTAGGGTAGAAATCCCTTACTGAACTGTTAGCAAATAAATAAAAAATATCAATTTTATCTTTATAATCCTTAAAAACTTTTTCCATTAATTTTCTTGAAAGCCCTTTATTCCTGTATTCATTTAAAGTCATTACGGTGCCAATCTGCAAAGCCTTATAAAATTTGCCATTAACAATCAAAGGGAATAAATTAATTGAAACATTTGCTATCATTTTATTTTTATCAATATAGGAATAACACTTATATTCATTCTGCCACAAGCCTCTGTTATAAAATTCTGTAAAATCAATTCCAAAAACTTCTAATGCCAGATTATTAAAATACTGCCTAAATAAATCGTTTTCTCTGTAATTACTTATAAACTCATAATTGCTCATATTAAATACTCCTTTAAATTATTATATACTATATGACATAATTATTGAAAAATGTGTTAAAATATTTTTAATATTTTGGAGAACAGATGAAATGTATTAATAACGATGTGTTTAAATTGGTTACATCAATTCAGAATATTTTAATTTCAAATTCAGATTCTAAAACTAAAAATAGTGGAGAACGTTATTTTAAAGAAAAAATTCTTAGCCATGGTGTTTCTGTTTCATTAGTAACGAAAATAAGCAAAGAAATATATTCTGAAATTAAAAATTTATCAAAAAATGAAATATTCGATATTTGCACAAAATTATGGAAAACTGGGTATATTGAAGAAAGTTTTATAGCATGCAATTTATCTTATTATATTTCTGAGCGTTATGTTAGGGATGATTTTATTACTTTTGAAATCTGGCAGAATAAATTTGTCAATAATTGGGCTTCTTGTGACACATTATGTAATCATACAGTTGCTACTTTAATTGAAATGTATCCAGTACTTATAAATAAACTTATCGACTGGACAAAATCTGATAACATGTGGGTTAGACGGGGCGCAGCTGTTACTTTAATCATACCAGCTAGAAAAGGAAAATTTTTAAATGAAATTTTTTGTATAGCTGACAATTTATTAAATGATAAAGAAGATTTAGTATTAAAAGGATATGGATGGATGTTAAAAGCTGCGAGTGAATATTATCAGCAGGAAGTTTTTAATTATGTTATGAAAAATAAAAAAGAAATGCCTCGAGTTTCTCTAAGATACGCTATTGAAAAAATGCCTGAAAACCTGCGAAAAGAAGCAATGAAAAAATAAATTAATAATTTATATTTGTCTATTTGGCAAAATAGCCAAATACTTTTTATAGGATATATCGATAAAAAGATAAAAAACGTATCCAATTTGAAATTTGAAAGGTCTGACCCCTTTTTTCTCTTTTGCTTTAAAAAAGGGTTAATTCGGATTTTTTTGATTCAAAATCTTGAATATAATTAAAAATTTTATCGGTTGATGTTAAAATACCATGGTTTTTGAATTCTTTATAAAAAATGTTTTTTAATTTTTCATTTTCAGGACTAAGACAGACGTATTTATTTCCATAATGTTTGATATATTTACTTTTTACACCCGGGAATTTTTTATCAAGCATTTTATAAAAATATTCTCTGTTTCCTTCTCTCAAAGTCATTCCAAATCCAAAAGTCAGTATTCCACGAACTTCTGCTTTTTTACAATAATCCAGTATTCCCATTAAATTTTCTTCTGAATCAGTAATAAAAGGCAGTATCGGGGTCATCCAAACAACAGTGGGGATTCCTTCATCACGCATAATTTCTAAAACTTTAAATCTTTCATAAGTTGTTGATACATTTGGTTCAATAATTCTGCATAATTTTTCATCATATGTAGTAAGAGTCATCTGAACAACGCATTTTGTATTTAAATTAATTTTTTTTAAAATATCAAGATCACGCAGGATTAAATTTGATTTTGTTTGAATTGCCAGACCGAAACCATATTTTTTGATAAGTTCAAGACATTTTCTTGTAATTTGTAATTTTTCTTCTAAATCAATATATGGGTCACACATTGCTCCTGTCCCAATCATACAGGGATTTCTTTTACGACGGAGCTGGGTTTCAAGTATTTCAGGAGCATTCAATTTAATTTCAATATCTTCAAAATCATGATTCATCTGATAACATAAACTGCGACTGTCACAATAAATACATCCATGAGTGCAACCACGATAGATATTCATGTGATTTTTAGGTGACAGTATTGTTTTATATTCTTTATAATGCATTTGAATTTGAATTAAATTTATTCTCCGGTGATTTTTTTAAAATAAGTTGTGATATTATCTTCATCATCAAAATTATAATGGTAATTCAGAATTTTGCCAACTTCGATTGCTGTAAATCGGAATAATGAACAAGCTTCATTTATTGACTTTTTCAAATTTTCTAAATTCCCATCTGAATATGTTTTACAATATTTTTCATAAAATTCAGCCGAAAGATATTTTTGAAAATATTTCCCTAAATAACCAGCTGATACTTTAAAATCCGTATTAATCCCGATATACCATTCAAGCATTTTATTCAATTCTGCATGAACGGTTGTATAATACATTCTTAAAGCGTAAGGCAATTGTTTTCTTGCAATTCCTTTAGCAACATTATTAATACACCACCAAAATTCATTACAGCAACCAAGATATTGATTTTCAGCAGGTTTTTTAATCCAGTATATTCTGTCATCAGATTTAGAAATATCGGGTAATATTCCCTCTTTATCAAGTAAAATAACACAAAGACTGTCTTTTAGAAAATTTTCTTTCATAATATCTACAGTCTGAATAGTTAAATCAATTCTGTTTCCATCTTTAAATAGAATTAACCATGCATAAGATTTAGAATAATCAACTTTTTCTGGAAAATTAAACAATTCTGAATCTGGTTCCTGAATCATGGCGATTTCACCAAAATAATTTATCCATTCGTTATTCTCAACAAAACTCTCTGTTTTTTTTACCACAAAAACAATATCAAAATCCTGATATTTATCCGGTTTTACATCAGGATTTGATCGGGAACCATTCATATAAACCGCAAGAATTTCAGTGTTATTTCTTGCAAAAGTCAGTAACAATTCATAGATTTTATCAGCTGAACGCATCTAATTCACCATATTCAGGATTTTTTTCTTCCATAAAAAACTGTTAATGGATATTCCCCGTTATCAAGTAAAAACTTATCATATATTCCGTTTAAAATACAGCTTTCCATATCAAATCCAGATTTTTGCAACACATCTTCCCATACCAGTTTTGAAAAAAGTCCACCTGTTGTTTCTTCGAAATATCTGGTTAATATACCTTTTTTTCTTATAAGATAAACAAGTGTGATTTGATAAGTATCAGGTTTATATGGGTTTAAATAATTATTTTCAAACAAAGTTATATATGTATCATCTTTTTGACCACTATAGGCAAAGTTATTATTTTGAAATGTTTCTTTAGTTTTACCAACTATTAGTAATACTCCACCAGGTTTTAAATGTATTGAAGCAGTTTCGATGGCTTTTTTAAAATCATCGATTGTTGCCATGTAATCAATGCTGTCAGGTATTATTACACAATCAATCTGAGAATTCAGTCGAATATCTCTCATATCGCCTTCTATATATTCAATTTCCGGGTTAATATTTCTTGCCTTTTCAAGCATTCCAACACTTATATCAACGCCTTTAATTTTAAAATGTTTCTTAAAGTGAATATCATACCCGCCAGCACCACTTCCTAAATGCAATATTGTTTTAACTGGAAATTTTTCCGATTTTTTTATTAATTTAATATATTTATTTACTTCTTCTTCATAATCAGTTAAATTTCCAAAAAAAT
>JBAZDD010000129.1:0-6373 GCA_041654635.1 Candidatus Muiribacteriota bacterium | reverse complement strand
TTCTTCCGTAGCACCTTTTAATGAAGTATTAGCCATTTCCTGTGCTTTTATAACAAGTTCTGCTCCGTCATCCATGACAAAATCAGGTTCCCAGTTAATTATTTCTTCTAGACTTTTATTTAAATCTTCGGCATTCATTCCTCTAAATCCAAGAACTTTTACATTTTTTAGAGTTTTAAGATATTCGACTATGTCAGGTTGTGATGATAATGGATTTGCGGCAGTTATAATTATTTCCGCACCGGATTCTACAAGATATTCCACCAGACATGCTGTTTCGGGTGTGATATGAAGACATAATCCTACTTTTTTATCTGAAAAAAGCTGTTCTTCTTTGAATCTTTCACCGATTTCGGCTAACACCGGCATAAACTTTCTTGCCCATTTTATTTTGTATTGTGCCTGACTTTTCATATCCATATAAATTCCCCCTGAATTAATTTTTTACTTTTGTCACCAGATACGCTCCAAAGAAAAAGAAAATTATGTTCGGCAGCCACGAAGCAAGTATTGGTGTCATTCTCCCAGCAACTCCATATGACTTTAAAAAAGAAAGCAACACATAATATATGAAAATCATTATAACACTTAAACCTAAATTGGTAAATGTCCCCGTTCTTTTTGATGTTGTTCCCATAGCGGCACCTATAATTGCAAATACTATACAGGAAAAAGGCATGGCAGTTTTCTGATATAATGCTACAATATATTTATTCAGATTAAGCACACCATGTTTTGAAAGTGAATGAATTTTATTGTATAACTCCATGAATTTCATGGCTTCAGGATCTTCTTTGTCAAAATTTTCAATCTCATCAAGTGAATTATTTAATTCTATCTGAAAATCTCTGAAATGTTCAACTTGATTAATTAATCCATTTTCGTCAAAATAGTTAATTGAACCTTCTTTCAGATGCCATTTCTCATCTTTGTCTATAAATCCGGCAGGTGCTGCCAGAGTTTTGGATAATACTTCGTTGTCAAAATAATATAACATCAGGTATTCAAATCTTCTGTTATGAAAATTAATTTTTCCTATGTAAAGAAATTCATTCCTGTCTTCTCTTAAAAAAACATTTTCTTTTGTTATGTATCTTGGAAGATTCAGAAGTTTAAATTTTTTGTATAAATCTTCCTGTTCAATTGCCCGGGGAACAATCAAATCCATTGTCATAAATGTTAAAATGGATATTAATGCAGAAAAAACAATTACTGGTCTAATTAATCTGAAAAAACTTATTCCTCCAGATTTCATTGCAATAACTTCACTGTTTTTTGAAAAACCTCCCATTGTTATAAGTGTTGAAAGTAATACACTCATTGGGAATACAAGAATTAATTCTTTTGAAAGCATTTTGTACATGAACCATTTAAAAACTATATCTGCTGGTCTTTTCTGAGAAATAATATAGTTGATACAATCATAAAGAGGATCAATTGCCATAATTATAAAAAAACTGAAAACACCGAAAATAAAAGGTCCGAGAAGAGACTTAAAAATATATCTATCCAGAATTTTTGTCATATTTAGGATTTTATAATAATATACCCGCAAAAGCAAGAGAAAGGGGTCAGGTCTTCGATATTCGATTTTGTAAAAAATCGAATATCGAAGACCTGACCCCGTTTTTTTATTTATTTATTGCATGTTCGATTATTTTATTCATTCTTGAAACAAGTTTTTTTACATCTGTATTAAGTCCTGCTAAAATTGTTGCATTATCAAAAATCTGTTCGGAAAGTTCTTTTGCAAATTCTTCATCTGTTGCTCTTAAAACTGCAATTTTTTTGATTATTTCGTTATCAGGATTGATTTCAAGATCATTCATTCCAGTAAATCCAGGCATTTTATCATTTTTGTTCATAGCCTGCATAAATCTCTGCATTCCCTGAGTCATTCCTTCACTTACAAGAATTGCAGGACTGTCAACAAGTCTTGAGGAAATTTTAACTTCTTTTACCCGATCTTTATAAACTTCATCTTTCAGCCATTTTGCAAGAGATTCTATATCTGCAATCCCTTCTTTTTTATCCTCATTCTTCACTTCAAGATTTGCTGAATCGACAGAAACAATTTTCATCCCTTCATATTCTGGCAACTGAGAAAGTATGTAATCATCAACCTGTTCATAAGTTAATAAAACATCAATTTCTTTTTTTCTGAACATTTCAATATATGGACTTGCTGCTGCCGAATCATAATCATTTGCTGTCATATAGTAAATTTCTTTCTGGTCTTCTTTCTTTTCTTTTACATATTCATCAAGAGAAACATATTTTTTATTATTTAATGATTCAAATCTCAACAGCTTCATTAAATCAGTTTTTCTATCAAAATCTGTTGCTATTCCTTCCTTCAGATAAACTGAAAACTCTTTATAAAATTCAAGATATTTTTCAGGTTCATTTTTAGCCTGCTCATTAAGATGTTTGAAAATTCTTTTTGTAAGAACATTCCTGATTTTGGTAATTATTGCACTGTCCTGTAAAGTTTCTCTTGAAATATTGAGTGGTAAATCCGCACTGTCAACAACACCTTTAACAAATCTGAGATATTTTGGAAGAATATTTTTTGCCTTATGTTCAATGAGAATTTTTTTACAGTAAAGTGATACTTCGGAATCTTCAAGAGTTCGGAATCCTAATTTTTCAATATTATTTTCAGGAATAAAAAGCAGTGCATCAATTGCAAGCGGAGCATCTGCCTTAAAATGAATTCTGAATTTCGGGCCTGAAAAATCATTTGATACAAATTTGTAAAATTCGTTATACTGATCATCCGTTATTTCAGAAGTGTTTTTAGTCCAAATAGCATCAATTGTATTAATTTTTTCATCATTTACATTAATCGGGAAAGATATGAAATTAGAATGTTTTTTAATAATTTCTTTCACTTTGAAATCATCTGTAAAATCAAGATTTTCTTCTTTCAGGAATATTTCAATAGTTGTTCCTCTTGAAGTTGAATCAATTTCATCTATTGTAAATGAGTTTTTACCATCTGATTCCCATTTGTATGTTTTTGCATTTTTTTTGTAAGAAGTTGTAGTAACAACTACTTTATCTGCAACCATGAATGCTGAATAAAAACCCACACCAAACTGACCAATAAGTTGTAAATCTTCCTTGGTTTTAGCTTTGGATAAATATTCCAGCGCGCCGGAATGAGCAATAGTACCAAGGTTTTTTTTCAGTTCATCTTTAGTCATTCCAACACCTGTGTCAGCAATTATTACTTTTTTATTTTCTTTATCAAGTGTAATTTTGATTTCAAAAGGTAAATCTGAATCTCTGTAATCTTTTTCGGTCAATGAAACATATCTTAATTTCTCAAGTGCGTCTGAAGCATTGGATATAAGCTCTCTTATAAAAATTGATTTATCAGTATAAAGTGAATGGATTACAATATCCAGAACCTTACTGATTTCTGCCTGAAACTTGAATTCTTCGTGATTTCTTTCCATTTCTGTACTCATTTCTTATCCTCCATTACTTTTTTAAAATTAAAAAAACACTTGCAATTTTCATTCCATTAGCTTAAATTAATAAAAAATATATATTAATACTGGGGAATTTTGAAACACTTTAATAATTTATGATACACATTAATGATTTAAAAAAACAATTTGCAGATAAAATCCTTTTCAGCGAACTATCATTACATATTAGAAGAAAAGATAGAATTGCTCTTGTCGGTGAAAATGGAACAGGCAAAACAACACTGCTTAAAATGATTCATGGACTTGAATATTCAGACGACGGCTCTATTGAAAAAACCGGAAAAACAAGAACAGGCTATCTTCCACAATTTTTAACCCACAATTATAAATCTGGAATTACTTTATATCAGGAAGTCTCTAAGGTTTTTGAACATATTCATAAAAAAGCTGAAAAACTTACTGAACTTGAACATAAAATGGGTGAGATTGATTATGAAAGCTTAGAATATGAAAAAGTTATGAATCATTACGGGATTTTGCAGGAAGAACTTCATAATGACGGATATTATGAAATAGATTCAAAAATAAAAGAAATTGTGTTTGGACTGGGATTTACAGATAAAGACCTCGAAAAAAAATGCACTGAATTTTCCGGCGGATGGCAGATGCGAATTGCACTGGCTAAAATCCTTATAGATCAGCCGGAAGTATTATTGCTTGATGAGCCTACAAATCATCTTGATATTGAAGCAAGAAACTGGCTTGAAGATTTTATTAAAAACTATTATGGTGCAGTAGTGTTAGTTTCTCATGACAGATATTTTCTTGATGCAACAATTAACAGAGTTGCTGAAATATACGCAGGGAAATTATGGGTTTATTCTGGGAATTATACTCATTTTGAAAAACAACGTGAAGAATACATTCAAAATATCCATAAACAAGCAGCTGAATATGAAAATAAAGTTGAAAAAATCGAAAAATTCATTGACAAATTTCGATATAAAGCTACAAAAGCATCTCAAGTTCAATCCAGAGTAAAAATGCTTGATAAAATGGAAAAACCTATTATCCCGCCAAAAAGAAAACAAATCCATTTCAGATTTCCAAAAGCTCCATCTTCAGGTTTGAAAGTGCTGGAAGTTAAAGAATTATCAAAAGAATATCCTGAAAATTTAGTATTTTTCGATGTAAATTTCACAGTGGAAAAAGGTCAGAGAATAGCAATAATGGGAAAAAATGGTCAAGGAAAAACAACTTTAATGAAAATTATTGCCGGAATAACCAAAGCCGACACCGGGGAAATTCATTTAGGACATAATGTAACGCTTAATTATTATGCTCAGGAACCAACTGAAATACTAAGTGAAGAAAAAACTGTATATGAAACATTATATAACGATGCCGACCCAAGTCTTACACCCGATTTAAGAAATATTTTAGGAGCATTTCTTTTTTCAAACGATGATGTGTATAAAAAAGTTTCTGTTTTATCAGGTGGAGAACGCTCAAGACTCGCACTTGCAAGAATGCTTTTGAAAAAAGCCAATCTACTTATAATGGACGAACCAACTAATCATCTGGATATTTATTCAAAAGATATTTTATTAGATGCCCTGAAATACTTTGAAGGAACAATAATTTTTGTATCCCACGACAGATATTTTGTTGACAATCTCGCCAACAGAATTTTATACCTTAAAGAAGGCGAATGCCATAATTTCAATGGCACATACGAAGCCTTTTTGTCTAAATGACGGGGTCAGGTCTTCGATATTCAGTTTCGATTTTTCGAATATGTTTTTTTAAAGAGCTAATGTTATCTGAATTTAATATTTTTTTTACATTATTAAAATGATCAGAAACTGTTGAAGGACCTATTTTAAATAAATCCCCAATTTCAATATTATTCATTCTTGAATATTTTTTAAGAAAATATATTAAAATTTTATTACAATGTTTTTTGTAAGGTTTATCAAAAAAATTTTTTTCTTCAATGTTTAAATTTTTAGAAATTAAACTAACAAAAAAATTTGAATCTCTTTTTTTATTCATAACTGTTGCAGGAACATAAATATTTTCCTTTTCTTTTTTTATGAATTCTTCAATTTTATTTTTAAAATTCTTCTTTCCTAAAGCTATACCTTTAAATAAATCTCTGTGAGGCAGTTTTTTATCTTTTGATTTTGAAATAATATTTTTGTATTCCAGTTCAGCTTTTTTTATTTCGTTTGATAAAGTTGATAAGTAATTAAATTTATTTACAAAATGAAATTTCCTATCTTTACCTATATAAAATCCACAACTACTCCATGGATATTCCCATGCAATTTTTACAATTTTCGCTTCAACTGGATTTAAGTGAATATAATCGATAACTCTGAAAAAATAATTATCTTTATCTACAACAATAGCTTTGTATCTTCCCTGAAATACATGTCCAACTATTTCATGTTTAATTTTAAACCAGTTTGTGTAGGATGAATTAAGATAATGCATAGCTTTGGTTAGATTAGCCTCATGTGTTATCAGATAAAGATGATAGTGATTTGGCATTAATGCAAAAGCACAACATTCAACATTAAATTTAATTAACATATCCTGTAATTTTTCAATAAAAATTTCATAATCCTGTTTTGAAAGAAAAAATGTATCTTTTCTTTCACCACGTGCAAAAACATGATAATGTGCACCTTCGTATTCAATTCTTAATTGTCTAGCCATGTATTCTAATTATAACACAAAATTAATAAAAATCGAATATCGAAGACCTGACCCCATACCATAAAATTTAAATTTGTTGCATTATTGCCTGCGGTTTTAACTATTTCTGTTTTAAACTTTGTTTCTCTTGTAATTTTTTCAGCTTTTGTTACTGAGCCTGCTTTAACAAATGGAATTACAGTTGATTTTGTGTCATCACCTTTTAATCT
>JBAZDD010000128.1:0-6395 GCA_041654635.1 Candidatus Muiribacteriota bacterium | reverse complement strand
AGTTGGGCTAAAAGATGCCTGGAATTTCATAAAAATACTGAAAATCAGGCACTTTTTGGAATTGTTCAGGGTGGAATGTTTAAAAATCTGAGAAAAGAATCGGCAGAATACCTTGCATCACTTGACTTCCCTGGATATTCAATAGGTGGATTAAGTGTTGGTGAACCAATGGATTTAATGAGAGAAATTCTTGATTTTACCACTGATTATATGCCTCAGGAAAAACCAAGATATCTTATGGGAGTAGGTTCTCCACTTGAACTGGTTGACGGAGCACTTTCCGGGGTAGATATGTTTGACTGCGTTTTACCGGCAAGACTTGGACGACACGGGGTTCTGCTTACAAGTGCAGGAAGACTTAATATAAAGAACAGACAGTTTATGACTGATTTTACCACTGTTGATGAAGAATGTGACTGTTATACCTGTAAAAACTATTCAAGAGCTTATCTTAATCATCTTTTCAGAAGCCAGGAAATGTTTGGATTGAGATTAAATACCATTCATAATATAAATTTTTTATTAAAATTAATGAAAAATCTCAGAGAAGCAATAAATAATGGCACTGAACTGGAATTTCGTAAAAAAATTGCACAAGTCTGGTGAAAAATCCCCAAATTAATTTTAAAGCAGTTAATAAGTAACCGGAGTTACACTCCTCGGTGAGTAAGACCGGAAGGTAAAAGCGATATAAGTTATCGGTAATCGGTAATCGGTTATCTGTAATCTGTAATCTGTAATCTGTAAAAAGATTTTTTACTTTTTTTCGGATCACTCATTACTCATCACTGATTACGCTCTTATCTTACTCACTTACTCACTTCTCACTAAGGGGTCAAGTCTCAACATTACGACATTTTAACAAATGTGCGAATGATCGAGACATTGACCCCGACTCACTGCTTCTAATATATTTCGGTACAATTTTTGTAATGTATTTAAAATATTGTATAATATGAAAAAGGAAAATTTTTAAATGCCGGAGGGTTTCAAACCATGGATCTTGTAAAAATTAACGAACTGATAAGAGAAAAATCACTGTTTATTGACAATATCAGAAATGAAGCTTCTAAAGTAATAGTAGGACAGAAAAAAATGATAAATAGCATAATAATGGCTTTTCTCTCTAATGGACATATTCTTCTTGAAGGTGTACCCGGACTTGCAAAAACTCTGACAATCAAAACTATTGCAGATGTAATGAATCTTTCATTCAACAGAATCCAGTTTACCCCGGACCTTCAACCAGCTGACCTTATAGGAACACTTATATATAATCAGGCAAATGCCTCATTTGAAGTAAAGAAAGGACCTATTTTTGCAAATATAATTCTTGCAGATGAAATCAACAGAGCCCCCGCAAAAGTTCAGAGTGCTTTGCTTGAAGCAATGCAGGAAAAACAGGTAACAATTGGAAATGAAACTTACAAATTGCCTGAGCCATTTCTTGTACTGGCTACACAAAACCCGATTGAGCAGGAAGGAACATATCCGCTTCCCGAAGCTCAGGTTGACAGATTCTTTTTCAAAATCAAAGTTGATTATCCAACAAAAGAAGAAGAAAAAGAAATAATTAAAAGAATGAGTGTTACAAATAATTTTGAGCTTAATAAAATAATTGACGGTAAACAGCTTATTGAAGCTGCAAAATCTGTTGAAGAAGTTTATATAGATGATAAAGTTATTGATTACATACTTGATATTGTTTTTTCAACACGAACACCTGATAAATACGGGATGAACAAACTAACAAGCTTTATTAACTATGGAGCATCACCGAGAGCTTCAATTACACTGACGAAAGCAGGAAAAGCTTACGCTTTTATCAATCACAGAGGGTATGTAACCCCTGAAGAC
The DNA here is from genome assembly GCA_041654635.1 of Candidatus Muiribacteriota bacterium. Taxonomy (GTDB): domain Bacteria; phylum Muiribacteriota; class Muiribacteriia; order Muiribacteriales; family Muiribacteriaceae; genus JBAZDD01. The sequence goes on along the minus strand of JBAZDD010000128.1, from coordinate 4,538 downwards.
ATAAAAATTATCAGTTATGATGTTTTAAGACACAGAGTTATTCCATCATACGAAGCTGAAGCTGAAGAATATACATCTGAAAGTCTTATAAGAGAAATACTTGATAAAGTGCAGGTTCCATAGAGAAACGCGGATGAAACGCGAATGGAACGCGAGAGAAACGCGGATAAAACGGGAAAGAACCTTAAAGGCGTAAAAAATGATAAGTAATCCGAAAAAAAACATTGCCTTTAAGATTTTGTAGGGGCAGAACATGTTCTGCCCGGATTATAAACTGTTGACGAAAGTCAACTTTACTGACACAGACAGGTGTCTTTACATGGCTGAAAGCCATTACATTTTGTGATAACAAAATTACACTTTGCGTAAGCGAAGTCCAGGGGAGTTTTTGAATTGGATATTGTTAAACTGATGAAAAAAGTTAAAAAAATTCAGATAAAGACCAACCGTCTTGTTGATGAGTTGTTTGGCGGCGAGTATCATTCAGCTTTTAAAGGCAAAGGTCTTGAGTTTGCCGATCTTCGAAAATATGAACCTGGTGATGACTTCCGCTCAATTGACTGGAAAATTACAGCAAAATTCAACACTCCTTATGTAAAAATGTATGAAGAAGAAAGAGAACTAACCATACTTTTTTTATTAGATATGAGCGATTCAATGAATTTCTGCTCAAAATACGAGACTAAATTATATACAGCCGCAGAAATTGCAGCAATTATCTCATTATCTGCAGTAAAAAATAAAGATAAAATTGGAGCAGTATTTTTTGATGAAAATATTAGAAAATCAATAAAACCAGCAAAAGGATTAAAACATTCTCTCGTAATTATCAGAGATATGCTTGCCATGAATTCAGTTAACGGAAAAACCGATTATTCAAAAGTACTTGATTATGTTTTAAATGTACATAAAAAGAAAGCAGTAGTATTTTTTATTTCTGACTTTATAAACTTCAATCAGTGGAAACAGCTTTCCATACTTAACAAAAAGCACGATTTAATCTGTGTAAAAATAAAAGACAGACTTGAAGAAAATCCGCCAGAGTTTTTATACAGTGAATTACAGGAGTTTGAAACTTCAAATATAAAAACTGTTTCAACCGGTGACAACAGAGAAATAAAATCAAAAATTATTAAAGCAGAAGAAGAATTCAGTAAAAATATTTTAAAAAGCGGGGTAGATTTAGTTTCAATTTATACAGGTGAAGATTATGTAAGAGAACTTAACCTGTTTTTTAAGAAGAGAATATCAAGGAGAAATAGATGATAAAGAAAGTTTTCATGCTGATTTTTGCCATATTGATTTTCAGTGCGGTTGCTCAGCCTGTGTTTGATGTTTCAACACAGGAAGTAGATTTTGGAGATATGTTTTATTTAAGAATTAATTATAACACTGAAGAATATTTTTTTGAAGAAGTAATTCCCCAGTTTGAAAATGCAAGAATGTTAGGTCTGGATACAACTGAAACCGGAATCAGTATTAAAATGCTTCCATTAAAGGAAGGTGAAGTTGAATTTTCACCGGAAAAATTTGTTTTTAAAGACAATTCAGGCAATATTATTGAATTTTATAATGATACATTCTCTGTTAATGTAAAACCACTCATAATTGATGAAGAATCTGAACCAATGCCACCAGCACCATTTTTATCACTTGTTAATAAATATGACATAAAAAAAATTATAGCAGTTTCTATAGGTCTTCTTCTGCTTATGTTTATAATAATTTACCTTATTTTCAGAAGAAGATACAAAGTCAAAGTTTTAAGAAAATTTCTTGAGCCCCCACATGTAATTGCTTTAAGAGAGCTTGAAAACCTCAAGCTCAGAAAACTTGTTGAAAACGAAAAACAGAAAGTATTCTGTATTGAATTATCTAAAATTTTAAAAAACTATATTGAAAGAAGGTATAATTTTAACGCCTCAGAGATGACAACTTTTGAGCTTGAAAGTCATTTTAACAGTGAACCTGACAAAGTCAAATGGAATGAAAAAGTAATAACATATCTAAAGGTGATGGACCTTGTTAAATTTGCAAAATATGAACTTGATAATCAAACATTAGATGAAATATTTACATTTACAAGAGAATTTATAATTGAAACAAAAGAGGTGGTTTTAAATAATGCGTCTTGAACAAACAGTATATCTTTTTTTAATCATAATAGCAGGTGTTCTGATTTATTTAAAAACAACAAAACTTGAAAACAGGTTAAAAATTTCCATATCAAATTTTTTTTCACAGTCAAAAATTAAAAAAAATGTAAGATATTTATTAAGATTTTTTGTTTTAACTCTTCTTGTAATAGCAATTGCCGGTCCTCAACATTACAGTGAACGCGAAATAACTTACGGGGAAGGCATAGATATAATGATACTTCTTGATATTTCAACAAGTATGTTAGAACAGGATTTTAAACCTAATCGTATTGAAGCAGCTAAAAAAATAACAAAAGAATTTGTAAATCAAAGAAAAAATGACAGAATAGGACTGGTAATATATGCAGGTGAAGCAATAAACTGGGTACCTCTTACACTTGATCATTCGCTGCTTAATTCCTATATTGACCTTATTACACTTGAACTTATTGATGAAAGATACTGGGGGGGGAGAGGATTACAGGCAAAAACCATGCTTCCTGACGGAACAGCAATAGGGAATGCATTAGCCACAGGCGTTAACAGATTAAGAAAAAGTGATGCTAAAGAAAAAGTAATCCTGCTTCTCACAGATGGAGTAAACAACAGAGGAGAAATAACACCTGAGATGGGTGCACAACTTGCCAGAGAAAATAACATTAAAATTTATTCAATAGGAATAGGGACAGGCAGAGGTGGAGGATTGACAAGAACAGGGATTGATGAACCTCTGATGAAAAACATTTCATCTCTTACCAGTGGGAAGTATTTTTATGCTCAAAGCGAAGAAGAGCTTTCAAATGTTTATGAAACAATAAATCAGCTGGAAAAAACAAAAATTGAAAGTCATATATTTGCAGTAACGAAAGAATATTATGAATATTTTTTATGGATAATGCTTGGATTACTTATGATAGAACTTTTGCTTTATGAACTTTTATTCAAAAGATTACCTTAAAGGTGGTTAATCATGTTTTTAGAATTATTTGCAAAACCAGTAAACTTGACAGCAGTTTTTCTTATTGGAGTAATAATATTAATTTTTGTCTCAGCCCTGCTCATAAAGAAAAAACTGATTAACAGATATTTTACTGAAAAAAATTATTATAATCTCACAGAATATGATTACAAAAACAATCTTATAATAAGAATGTCAGTTTTGAGTCTGTTTATTCTTCTAATCTCATTTGCACTTGCCAGACCACAGTGGGGAACAAAAATTACTGAAATAAAAAGAGAAGGAAGTGATATTCTTATTGCAGTGGATTTATCAAAAAGCATGAATGTAGCAGACCTTAGTCCATCAAGATTTTTCTGGGCAAAAAATGCAGTACTCAAAATTCTTGAACAGCTTAAAGGTGACAGAGTAGGACTGCTGTTTTTTTCAGGTTCAGCTTTTGAAATGGTTCCATACACACTGGATTACAGTGCAATTAAACTTGCGCTCGATGTTATTAATCCTGAAGATTTTCCTATTCAGGGGACAAATTTTAACCAGCTTTTTATAAAAATCCGTGAAATAAAAGAACGCTCAAACGCAATATCAAAAGCTGTGATAGTTATATCAGACGGGGAAGATCATTCCGCATTGTCAGATAATCTTGCAATAGTTGACGGAGTAACTTTTTTTACAATGGGTGTTGGAACAGAAAGAGGAGATGTAATACCTGATTTTAATAACAGTGGAGAAAGAACAGGAGTAAAAAAAGCTGATAATAAAGTTTTAATTTCAAAACTTGAAGAAGAAAACCTTAAAAAAATAGCAAAAATTAATCATGGAAAATATATGAGATTATCAACCTCTATGGCTGAAGTTGAAAGTCTTGTTACAGCAATTGATACTTTAAAAAAATCTGAACTTGAAACTGATAAAAGAGAAAGAAAAATTGAAAGATATAGATATTTTCTCATACCAGCATTTATTTTAATTCTTATAGATACATTTTTTATAAATTATATGATAAAATTCAGAAGATTAAACTTAACAGGAGAAAAAAATGCATAAATTAGTATTGCTTAGACATGGTCAGAGTACATGGAATCTTGAAAACCTTTTTACTGGATGGACAGATGTTGACCTTACCGAAAGAGGAATAAACGAAGGAATAAATGCAGGTAAAACTCTTAAACAGGAAGGATTTGTTTTTGATAAAGTATATACATCAGTTTTAAAAAGAGCTATTAAAACAAACTTTTTATGTCTTGAACAGATGGATTTATTATGGCTTCCAGTTGAAAAAGCATGGCAGCTTAACGAAAGACATTATGGAGCATTACAGGGATTGAATAAAGCTGAAACAATGAAAAAATATGGCGAAGAACAGGTAAACATGTGGAGAAGAAGTTATGATGTTCCACCACCAGCTTTAGAACCAGGTGATGATAGAAGCCCTGCAAAAG
>JBAZDD010000127.1:0-6405 GCA_041654635.1 Candidatus Muiribacteriota bacterium | reverse complement strand
CTTACCTCAACATTTGTTCCTGACATTATTGTTTCAAACTGTTCGCCAGCAGGATTTACTGTTTTTGTGTATTCTACACCGTCAACATACATTTTTGACTGTGAAAAATCTACTGAGCCTGTTACAAATTCACTTACATTGATATCTATTCTGTTAAATCCAGCATCTAGGTCTGAATTCATCGTTGGATTGATTGACAGCTCAAAATCTGTTGTGTGATTTGCAAGTGTTCTTGCTGGATTAAGCTCATATATTATATGGGTTAGAATATTAGTTGGTGGAACTCCTGACATTGTAAAATATCTTACAGTAGCATCGTTTGGACTGCTCAACCCACCTGATACTGCATAAACTCTCCAATAGTATTTTTTGCCTGTTTCAAGTACGCCATCACTTACTGTCTGATTAGTTGCAGACGTGCTGTAAACTATTGAATCAGAAAAATTTAAATTTTCATCAATTTCAAGAACGTATTCATCCGGGGTTGAAACTAAAGCCTGCCAGATAAACTGAACATAAGTTGTTGATATAAGTGCTCCATTAGAAGGACTTGATAAAATAACTGGCTCAGGTGTTCCCGGGGTTGGAGCAACAATATTTATACTCCATTTGACAGCTTCCTCTGGAGCTGACATTCCATTTTTTATACCATAAACACGCCAGTAATAAGTCTGATAATTAAGCACACCTGCGGATGTTTTATATGTAGTAACATTACCATCAAAAGTATAAAACTCATGAGTTAATGTATTAAAATTACTGTCAGTTGAGATTTCAACTTTATATCTATCAGGATTTGGTGATAATCTTTCCCATGAAAATTCTACTTCTCTGAAATGTAAAGTAATTCCATTTGCAGGAGAAAGCAGTGTTACAGGTTCAGGAGTATCATCACCTGGTCCACCACCTGGGTCTTGTAGTGTAAAACTTCTTATTTGTGCCCCATCAGGGTTCTGCTGACCGGATTTTACTGCATATACACGCCAGTAATAAGTGTTTCCAAAGTTGAATCCAGTATTTACATTATGACTGGTAACAGTACCAGCAAGAGTTGAATTATGAACAAATGGTGGATTAAAATCAGATGATGATGATATTTCTATAATATATTCATCAGGCTGAACTGCGAGTGCCTGCCATGAAAAGCTTAAATTTGTTGTTGTCAGAGTTACTCCGTGAAGTGGAGAAATCAGCTGGACATTTGCAGGCATATCACCAGATGGCTCGATTAATGTAAAACTTCTTATTTCAGCTTCAGAAGCTAAATATTGTGAATTTTTTATTCCATAAACACGCCAGTAATATGTGTTACCAAAACTCAGTCCTGAAGTTGAATTAAAACTGTTAGTTGAACCACCAAGTGTCTGGTTATGTATAAATGAAGAAAAAGAAGAATTAACCGATATCTGAATCTGATAATTGTCAGGTACTGGATTTAATCCCTGCCAGGTAAAGTTTACATTTGTGTCATATAAAGTCACACCGGGAGAAGGACTGATAAGTGTTACTGGTCCGGGTGCATCAGGTCCACCTGTATCTTCTTCTTCTAATGTAAAAATTCTAACTGTTGCCCCAGCTGGGTTCTGCTGACCGGATTTTACTGCATATACACGCCAGTAATAGGTGTTATTAAAATTTAACCCTGATGATGCTGTATAGTTTGTGGTAGAATTTGAAAGAGTCTGATTTACTGCAAATGTTGAAAAATCAGATGAAGTTGAAACTTGAAGAATATAATTATCTGGTGTAACGGCAAGTGCCTGCCAGATAAATTCTACACTGGTAGTGTTTAATTCAGCCTGATGAACAGGAGCAATCAAAACAACATTTGCCGGCATATCACCAGAAGGTAATGTTAGATTAAAACTTCTAACAGTAGCTGCAGATGGGCTACTCTGAGAGTTTTTTACACCAAAAACCCGCCAGTAATAAGTGTTTTCATATTCAAGCACTCCTGCAACACTGTGAGATGTAAATTCTGGAAAACATTCTTCGCTGTATAATAATTCACCTGAAAAAGTTTCGTTTGAAGAAATTTGAAAAATATATTTATCTGGTGCTGGATTTAAAGGATTCCATGTAAAATTAACATTTGTATCATATAAAGTCGCTCCATCAAGCGGACTTATCAATGTAACTGGCGGTGGTGCCTGGGGACCACCTTCTGTTTCAAGTCTGAAACTTCTTTTTGAAGCCTGTTCTGGAGCACTGTTACCATCTTTTACCCCAAAAACTCTCCAGTAATATGTATTATCAAGAGAAAGAACACCCGGATTAATAAAATAATTGTAAATATTTCCATTGTCAGTATTATATGTATGAGTTATATTTGAAAAATTAAAATCTGAAGCTATCTGAAGCGTATATCTATCAGGAGTTTCTGCAAGAAGCTGCCATCTGAACTCTATTGCTGTATAGTTATAAATATCTCCTTCACCTGGTAAAATCTGAGTTACAGGCAATGGCGCATCACCACCACCACCTGGGTCAGGATTAATCGTAAAAGTTCTAACATCAGCTGCACCTGGGTCTGAATAAAACCCAACCCTTCCATAAACACGCCAGAAATATGTTGTGTTATATGACAATTCAGTCGTGGAAATATATTGTGTTAAATGCCCGAGTAATGATTGATTTATTACAACACCTGCTGAAAAATTTGAAGTTGTAGCAACTTGAATAACATAATTATCTGGTTGCTCAACTAAAGCTTCCCATGTAAACTGAATATTTGTTGTATCAAATGAGGCTCCATTTGAAGGAGTTAAAAGGGTTACAGGCAATGGCGTAGGGTCATTATCAAGTATTCCAAACTGCCATTTAGTTGCAGCACCAGCATCACTTAAAACCCCTTTTACACCAAAAACTCTCCAGTAATAACTCTCTCCAAATTCAAGTTCTCCTGGAGCTATATTATAATTCGTAGTTGTTCCATTAGCTGTATTATGAGAGTGAACTATATCTGAAAAATTTATATCACTTGCTATCTGAATAGTATAATAATCTGGTTGTGTAACTAGACCCTGCCAGACAAAATTTACTGCTGTATCGGGAACATTTGATCCATTAGTTGGACTTGTTAATGTTACTGGTAAAGGAGTTTCATCACCGCCACCTTCTGGCTCAAGTGTAAAATTTCTTGTAGTTGCATCACCTTCAAAAGTATTGTCACCGATTTTTGGATAAATTCTCCAGTAATAAGTATTACCAAGCGAAAGAACACCGCCTGGTGCTGTCCAGTTTGTAGTTGTGCCTGAAAGAGTTTCAGAACGTATAATATTTGTAAATCCACTGTTTAAAGATATATCAAGAATATAATTATCTGGAGCTTCTGATAAAGCCTGCCATGAAAAATAAACATCAGTATTATTTAAAGTTGAGCCATGGGCTGGTGTTATCGGTGTAACAATTGTTCCTGCCTGATCAACTGTAAAAGTCCAGATTTCCTGAGTATCAGGGTGGAAAAGTTCACCTTTTTTTGCATAAACACGCCAGTATAATTCATAACCATCACTGAACCCAACGGGAAATGAATAGTTATTTTGACTACCTGGAATTGTATCATAATCTTCACTTTTAAATGTTACGAAATCTTGATATGATGAAGGAAAAGAAGAGCCATAATAAGTCTGATAATATTCTAAATCATCCCAATCAACAAATTCAGGATTATTTGATACTTCAACATAAAAATTATCCACACCGGGGATTGGATTCCATGTAAAAGTTGGATTTGAAGAATCAACTGTTCCACCATTAGAAGGTGATACAAGCTGAGTTTTGGCAGGTCTATTCCCAGGTTCTGTGCCGGTGTTGATTGTAAAGGAATATTTATCCTCTTCATCAGGCGCTTGCGAAAAACCTGTTCCATCACGGGCTAAAACCCACCAATAAATGGGAGATTCCCCTGTATTCATAGGTATTTCAACCCATAGAAAATTTACATGATTAGGAACATCTCTGTAATCTGACATATATTCATATTCGTCAGTCGCAGGATTATATATATATCCTTCAACAAAAACTCTGTAACTTAAAGGTAATACCTGACTTGGAATCCATTCTAATTTTACTGCAAAGTTTGGTGATGAATGCCCCTTTGCCGGTTGAAATAAAGCAACCTGTGCTGGAAGAGCATTTATTGAAATAAAAAAGGATTGAATAATAATAATAAATATTAATAATTTTAAAATTTTACCGGTAGTCATTTTAGTTCTCCTACCTTATTTTCGGTTAATTGTCCGGTAATATTTAATTAATACTGTATATTTTTTTTAAAAGTTTCAGAAATCAATCGAACCGCATGAATAATAAACATTCTGAGCGGTAAGAAGCACTCCTGATTTTTTATCAATATCAGGAACTATTGTCTGAATTTTTGTGATTATTTCATTAGCATAATCTCTGTCAACAACTGCCATTATAATTCTTGAAAACATTTTATAATCTTCTGACCAGTAAGCAGAAAAAAGTGGCATGGTATGAAGATAATCCCCTGCATTATTAGTTTCAATAACAGATATTGAACCTTCAACAACTGAAGAAAGAAGTTCAAGAATATCAGAAAAATATTCTTCATTCTGAATAAAAATATGAAAAAGTGTTTTTTCATATTTAATATTTGTATCATGATTGTCTTCGATATTTTCAGAAAACACTCTTTCAAGCGAGCTGGTATCTTTACATTCTATAAGTTTATTTTTGGTATCATCAGATTTTAGAAGTTTTGCAATACTTGAAAGTACCTGTATATGTTTACTCTTTTCACTTTCAGGTCCTATAAGAAAAACAGCCAGTCTGACTGGTTTTTTATCTATTGAATTAAAATCAACTCCATTTTCTAAAGTAACAACCCCCACTACAAAATCTGATATATTATCTATTCTGCAGTGAGGGATTGCTATATTATCACCAAATCCTGTTGTCCCGATTTTTTCTCGTTCAAGAAGTGCTTTATAAATTACTTCTTCAGATATATTATCAAGTTTACCTGAAGTTTTAGCAATCGAGGCTATTTCCTTTAAAAGTGAATTTTTTGAATCAATATTAATATTACATTTTACACACTGTTTTCTAAAACTTTCTTTTAAAGTCATATAACACTCCTTTGCTACTACCTTTAATGCAGTGAATAATAAAGCGATATAAGTTATCAGTAATCCGTTATCCGTAACCGGGCAGAACATGTTCTGCCCCTACAAAAGCTTAAAAGCAATATTTTTTTTCGGATCACTCATTACCTATTAATGATTATGCTCTTATCTTATTAACTTACTCACTTACTCACTGCTTCACCATTCACTGTTTCTTCTTTATCTCACCAGGGGTCTGCTGCACAGACCCCGACTCACTGCTTCTAAAGTTTCTTATCTTCCACGCTGTCGAGCCATTTTTCGATTTCACCTGTAACTGATTCAAGGCAGCCTTCGTTAAATGGAAGTTTCAATCCTGCTGAATTTACAAGTTCAACAAAAGATTTTGAGCCACCAAGTTTACACAGTTTAACATAACTTTCCCATGCTTTTTCATGGTTTTCTCTATCCATTTTCCAATATTGAAGAGCACAAACCTGAGCAAGTGTATAATCAATATAATAAAATGGGACATTATAAATATGAAGCTGTTTCTGCCATGCTCCACCTTTTTCAACATAATCTATTCCATCACTGTCAACATCAGGGGTGTATTTAGATGATATTTTTTTCCACATTGCTTTTCTTTCAGCTGGTGTAGCTTCTGGATTTTCATACACAAAATGCTGGAATTCATCAACTGATACTCCATAAGGAAGGAAAAGTATTGATTCTGATATATGGGTAAATTTGTATTTTTCTGTTTCTTCTTTAAAGAATTTATCAATCCATGGCCAAGCAAAAAATTCCATGCTCATTGAATGAATTTCACAAGCTTCAAGTGTTGGAAACATGTATTCTGGAAGTTCATAATTTCTGCTTGAATACATCTGAAAAGCGTGTCCTGCTTCATGAGTTAAAACATCAACATCATGTGAAGTGCCGTTAAAGTTTGAAAAAATAAAAGGAACTTTGTAATCGCTGAAAAATGTGCAGTATCCACCTGGTCTTTTACCTTTTTTAGATTCTAAATCCATAAGTCCATTTTGAACCATCATGTCAAAAAATTCTTTTGTTTCTGCACTCATTTCACTGTACATCTGATGAGCATTCTCTACCATGAATTCAGCATTCCCTTTAGGTTTAGCGTTACCTGAAACAAATTTAAGTGGTGTATCATAAACTTTGAGACTTTCAAGTCCTATTCTTTCTGCCTGTCTTTTTCTTAATTTTACACACATTGGAACTATATATTTATGAACCTGATCACGATATTTTGCAACCATTTCTGAGTTATAATCTGCTCTGCCAAGTCTGTCATATCCAAGCTGAA
>JBAZDD010000126.1:0-6458 GCA_041654635.1 Candidatus Muiribacteriota bacterium | reverse complement strand
AAATATTATCTGTTTGAAGTTCTACCTGAAAATCCTTTTTCTAATAATATGAATTTTGTTAAACCAGATGAATATTTAACAAAGATAAAAAATGAAATGATAGAACATGATGAAAAAATAGCTCAAAAACATTTTATGGAAAGTGAAATAAAAGAGATGGGGGAATTATTTGCACAATTTTTAAAATTAGCAGAAGATGAAAGAAGTGATATAATAACAAAATATGAAAATAACAAAAAACTGTTTGGAAAAATGTTAAATAAACTCAGTGAAGATGAATTTAACCGAACTGATTTAAGAGAATTAAAAGGAATTATGCTTGAGATGACAGATTTATATAAAATTACAGGTTCAGATTTAATATTAAATAAAAGTTATTCAAAATATCATGAAATAGCAGATAAATTATATATTACAAATATGGTTAATTATACAAGAGAGATAGAAAAAGAGATAATAATAGGTTCAAATCCAGCAGGAAATGAAAAAGAAATAGAATATGTAGTAGAAAAAAATAAAAATTACATTGTAAAAAAAGAAAAAGCCCTTGTTTCAAGCGTTATGGGAATTACAAAATTAGGAAATATATCAAGAAAAGATTCAGAAAAAATTGACAAAGAAATATTTAAATATGATAATTTTAAAAGTGATATGACAAGACAGGAATATGAAGAAATAATAAAAACTGAACATGGAAAATCTATGCTAAGATCAGTATATGTATTGGCAAAACTGGATAAAACAAATGAAATCTGGGACAGCAAAGGTAATTTAAAATCAGAAATGTTGAATAGAGGTTTCATGAGCAAAGAAACAGCTATAAAATGTGCCATAGGTGTTGTGATAGCGGGAGCAATATTAACTGGAGGTGGTGTTGTAGCATTAGGAATTTACAAATCAGTACAAATTGGAATAGTATTAACTTATTTAGGGGTTGGAACTTGGATGGCAGGAAGAACAATTTATCATAGAATATTAAAATGGGATTATGATGATAATTTTATACATAGATTTAAACAGGATAAAATAGTTATTATGGGTATAAATTATGAAAACTAATAAAATAAGAATTTTCTATTATTTGCAAATATTTCTCTTTTTAATTCCAGTTTTATTAATTTTAAAATTTCCAACCATCGATAGTTCATTTTATAAAGATAATATTGTTTTATCTGAAAGTAGATATTTGATTTTAATGTTATTTATTTCAACTTTAATGATGTATGTATTTAAAAATCTAATGCTGATAACAATTATAGAAAAAAAAGAAACTGAAATTTTGATTAAAAAAATTGAGAAGTATAGAATAACTAAAATATTTTTTAGATTTCTAATTTTTTTATTTGGAATTCTATCAATTTTGATTATTTTTGGTTCGTGTTTATATATTTTAATTATACCTTGGGACGCGTTAAATTCGTTTGTTTTTTTCTTTAAAATTTTAGCATTAATAAATATACTGATTTATCTATCTATTTTTTTTGACTATTACATAATATTTAATGGAAAAAAACTCGACATTTTTTAGTTAAGTTAGGGTATTAATAAAAAGAGATATGGGTAAGAAAAATCAAAAACATTAGAAATAGAAACAAAACTAAAGAATAGAAACAATAAACACGAACAATAGTGGAGAAATAAATCAATAAAGCGTTAATCAGATGAAGATGGAAACCTGAAAATTGTCGAAGGTCAGTAATGGGGTCTGTGCCGCGCCAGAGATTATGCTTACTTATGCGGCCTGACCACTCGTTTTGTGAAAAAATAACAGCCGTTACCCGGAGAGTATCTGGATTTGGTAAAAAGCTTACATAAGAGCGTAAACTGTAATCAGTAATCCGTGATCCGAAAAATCTTTAACTGTTGACGATAGTCAACTTTACTGACACCTATAGGTGTCTTTACATGGCTGAAAGCCATCACATGTTGCGATAGCAACATTACACTTCGAGGCAGCGAAGTCCACACTGGATTCCTGCGTACGCGGAATGACAACGAAGGACAAAACTAAATACAGAAGCCGGGTTGAACAGTGTTCAACACCCTACAAAAACTTGAAAGCAATGGACCCCGGCATAAAACATCGCCGGGGTGACAGCAAAAAACATAAAAACATTACGAAAAAAACATCATTGAGAATTGCTGTTTCACCCGTGTTTCATCCGCGTTTTATTCGCGATTCATCCCCGTTCCATTCAAGGTATCATTTTTTTGTGGAAATACTCAACTTTTTATATTATAATAAAGGTATGAAAAAATTATCATTGTATATAGTTTTTATATTATTTTTGCTTTTTAATCATACAATTACACAGGCTTTCAATGTTGATGAAATCAATAAACTTGTTGAACAGTTTGCTTCCCGAGGTATTACAGATATTAAAATAATATATGACTGGGGTGACGGGAATACAGATACTGTTGACATTAAAGAATTTGGAAAACCTGTTAATCATTATTATGAAAAAGAAGGTGTTTACAATATAGTTACAAAATTAATTGTTAATAATCAGGGACAGATTTTTGAGCAGGTTCTTGAAACAAAAACAATGAATTATAAGCCTGAAAAAATTGATTATGATGTTTCAGTTGTAATTCCAGAAAAAACTGAAACAGGTAAAAGTGTAACACTGAGTGCTAAATTAATTATAAACGAAAAAGATATTGAAATTAAAGACCCTGTTTATCAGTGGTTTTTTGATACAGAGCTTGACCAGTTTGATGAAGGTCAACAGATAGAAAAAATATTCCGCCAGCCTAACGGTAATGAAAAACCAAGTTATACTGTAAAATTAAGAGTTTTTACCAGATATAGAAGAAAAGGTGAGCAGAATATCTGGCTACCACTTGAATCTATAACTGAGCATAAAATTCTTGTTGCAAGAAACGAAAAAATTGAAATTGAAGAAATTTCCAGATTTTTAAAATATGAAAATGGTGAATTTACCTCTCCATTTTTTATAGTGCTTAAAGACAACTCATTTTATAACAATGAGGATTTTTACAGAAAAACCAATATTTTTTACAGACCTGTAATAAGAATTGGCAATAAATCCTATAATGGGCAGTTTGTTAGTTTGAAAAAAGAATCTGAAAACGGGAATTTTTTTAACAGACTAACTTATATGATTGAGTTTGATAATATTGATTATGAAATTCAAAAAACAACTGATGATAAATTTTTTATAGAGTTTGATATCAGGGTGAGTGATCCACTTGGATTAATTGAACAGACAATAAAATTACCAGTTATTTAAAGGGGGACAAAATGAAAAAGACATTGAATGGGGCAATTATATTTATTTTAATATTTATTTTTTCATTTCAGAATATTTCAGCGATTGAATTTGAAATAAGTGATATTATGGGATATGCAGAAGGAAGGTCCCATTTAAGTCGATATTCTTCAGAACAGTTTTCAATTTCGTCAAAAAACAAATTGTTTACAAAATCAGATTTAACCAGTATGTATAATGCTGCTTCTGAAGGTAAAATTAATATACTTAAACATTTTTCAGAAATAAACATGGTTAAAACTCTTGCTCAGAAACAGCTTGAAACCATTACTGATGATGAAAGAAAATCCAGAGCTCTTATTCAGGAAATTGAATTTGTTGAAGAATACATTGCAAAATTAACTGAAATATTAGTAGATAAAGAAAATGATTATCAGAATATGGAAATTTTTTCCCATATAATTGCAAATAGAAGTCTTAATCCAGAATCGCTTGATTCATTCATGCTTCTCCCTCTTTTAAGCGCATATATGGAAGCTTATCAAACCTCTGGATTGAATTTAACCAGAGAAAATTATAGAAAAATTGGACAATATGTATTCAAAATCGGAGAAGCTGCAAGTAAAGGAATATTTGAGAAAATTTTTGCTGAAAACAAATTTGATGATGAAAACCTACTTTCAATATGTTATGGTAATTCCAAGTCAGTCAGGGTAGTTTATTTTGACAGAGAAAGTGGAAAATTTATTTCAAAACACGCTTTTCCTGGAACAATTATTGGTAATGTAAAAATCAGAGCAATATATGATGACAGTGTGGCATTATTTAACTTGACAACACAGAGATCTGTTGTTAAAAAATTCTTTCCAAAACACTCGTCTTTGATTACAGATGTTGATTTTCACAGCATTCCATCATCTTACAGAATAGTTCCATGGTTTGGTGAAGATTATAAATACACTGTTAAAAAAACTGGTAAACTTACTATATACATGAAAGTAATTGATGAAAAAGGTCTCACTCTTAAAAATGTCAGTCTAAATATTGATGGGGTTAATTATCAGTCTGATTCAGATGGTAAAATTACCATGGCAATTGACACTGAAAGATTCAATACAGGTGAACATTCATTTACAGTTTCACTAAATCAGAATGTAAAAGCTGATTTCAATGTTAATATTGAGCCAAGAGACATGGTCATAAACTATTCAGCTTCGGTTGGATTAAGTGCAGGTGTTGGGCTTGAACCAGTTGTTGCTGGTGCTAATGTTGCTGTAAAACCTAATATTGATGGAACAATTACATTTTTTGCACCTGATATAATGGACAGAAGAAAAGACAAAGTAATTTACAATCTTTTCCCAAGTCTTTCAGGGAGTTTCTCTGCTTCACTGGGACCAAAAATTAAACCGTTGGATGTTAAAATTATGTCATATAACCTGGGTGCTGGAGCTGGTGCAACAGTTGGAGCAAGTGCATCGGTAAAAGGCGGATTCTCAACTCAGTATCTTTATAATAATCCTTATACAAGAGAAGGATTAAAAGCTCAGACAATATTTCTTGTTGATAAGCTTTTATATTTCAATGGACCATTTCAGCCAATAATGTCAAGACTGATTCAGAAATTTTCTGGTGTGAGAATTAATGATTATCAGATTTATGCAGGTCTTTCTATAAGTGGAAATGTTGGAGTAAGTGGTAATATATCTGGAACATTAGGATTAGTTGATAATGACAATAAAGTGAAATTTGGTGGACAGGCAACTGTTGTAAGTGGTTCAGCAAATTTGGGAACTGGTGTTGATGCAGGTATTCTTGGTGGATTTACAATTTTTGGTCCAACCGATGATAAATACAATGTTGCTTTAAAATCATCATTGAGTGGTAACTTTTCAGCTCTTGAATTTCAGTCAAAAATATTTGGCAAAGATATAATTCCTGCATGGTGGCTTGTAAATGTTAACGGAAGTGTTAATACCAATTTAATTTTTAGATTTGATGAAAATTTCAGATTGACAAAAAGTATGGTTATATTCAGCATGGGTTACAGATTCAGACCAAACATTTATAACTACGCTGTTGAGTATTTAAAAGAAAATCTTAAAAAAGATGGCGCACGTGCTGAAGATTATGCCGAGCTTTCTGATATCCGTGGTATGACAAAAGTTTATATTTTTGTAATTGACAGAGAAAAAACTGAAAAATACTTTGGGGAATGGGCAGCTTTCTCAAGAACTCTTCTTACTGAAAGAAATCCTCAGAACGAGCAGACAGTTGTGGCAAAAGTTAAAGGATTATTCGGAGCTGTTTCTGAATCGTTCAGCAAACTTGCAGAAACACCTGTTATGATGATTGAAAAAACTGATTTAATTTTAGATTATTATGAACCAACAATATCTTTTGATGTTTCACTTGGTGTAAGAGTAAAACTTGGTATTGATACTTCATTTTCAAAAACAAAAACGTTTACTGACAGGGTTGGATATTTCTCAGCATTTAATTTTTATCCAATTGAAGAATATGGTTATAACAAAGAAATCGCAAGAGCTGACAGAGAAATTACCTATCTGATGAATGAAATAGGCGGTTATGTTGCAGATGAAGTTAAAGATGGAGCAAGTTATGTGTTTAAAAAAGCTAAAGATGGCTCAATACAGATAGCTCAGAAAGTTTCTGATAATCTTGTTTATGTAATAACAGTAGCGGCTGACGGAACAGCAAGTATGGCTCAGAAAGTTGGAAAGGCTGCTAAAGATACATGGAATTCTGTTGTAGGAGCGGTTGGAACAGCAGCAGAATATGTATATGATGCAGGAGCAACTGCTGCAAATGCTGTTGGTAATGCTCTTTCAAACGCATGGAATTACTGGTTTAAATAATTAATACATAATTAATAAAAAAGACCTGATGGCATTTTTTAAAGCTCTCAGGTCTTTTTATTTAGACCGAATTCCAAGGTTACCGGATATAATTTAACAATGTCCATCTTATTATTCTAATATAAATTTGATAAAATAATTTAAATAGATTTGAGCTTTCAAGAGAGGATAAAATGAAAATTGCTTTAATTGGCTACGGAAAGATGGGAAAAGCGATAGAGAGAATTGCAAAGGAAAGAAAACATCAAATTACAGCAGTTATTGACCCATTTAATAACGATTGTATAAAAGAAATTTCAAAAGAAAATTTAAATAATGCTGATGTTTGCATCGAATTTTCAAC
>JBAZDD010000125.1:0-6471 GCA_041654635.1 Candidatus Muiribacteriota bacterium | reverse complement strand
TTGATGAAACAATAAGGGATAATATTTTATATGGTAATATCGATTCATCTGAAAATGATATTATTGAAGCTGCGAGAAACGCTAATATTCTTGATTTCATAATATCTCTGAACGATGGATTTGAAACTGAAACTGGTGAACGTGGGGTTAAATTATCTGGTGGTCAGAAACAGCGAATTTCTATCGCAAGGGTTTTTCTGAAAAATCCACCTATATTAATTTTTGATGAAGCAACATCTTCTCTTGATACAGAATCAGAATACCTAATCCAACAGGCAATGGATAAATTAAGCCATGGAAGAACTACAATTATAATTGCTCACAGATTATCAACCATAAGAAATGCTGACCTGATTTATGTCATGAAAAATGGCGAGATTGTTGAAACCGGAACCCATGATGAATTAATTAAAAAAGGCGAGTATTATTCTCAGCTTTATAATAGAAATCTGTTTTAATATCTAAATAAACAACCTTTTTATTTGATTTTTATTCCACTTTATGATAATATATAATTATAATGAATTTATTTGGAGGGGTATATGGATAAAAGAAAATATCCAAGATATAACGTCGATATACCTATTAAAATAATTCCAAAAAACGATACTGAAAAAAACGAAATCTCTGCTAAAATCAATAATGTTTCTGAAGGTGGATTAAAAATTGTCAGCAGTTGTGATTTTAATACGAATGACTTACTAACCGTGAAAATCTCTGTTGATAATGTTGTGCTTGAACTTATGGCGAAAGTTATCTGGAAACAGAACGCAGGTTCAGAAAAAAAATACGGGGTTCAATTTTCTCTTACCTCGGGTTATTTAAATCACCTTATCAGAGAATCTCTTATCAAACCAGCCACCCACCACAATTAATTTTTATTTAAAGCAAAAAAAAAAGACGGTTTTTTCAAACCGTCTTTTTTATGTTAAGACAATATTATTAGAATATTAATGAGAAGTAAATATCTCTTTCAACCTGTGTTTCAAATACAGGAAGCGGACTTACAGCAACACCTGATCTTGTTGGCATATCTTTATCCATAACTTCTCTTCTTGAGATTGCAATAGCCTGACCTAAAGTTTTACCTTCTTTAACAAGCTCAGCCGCTCTTACAGCTCTATCTATATTAACAACACCGCCACTTCTTACTTTTTCAGCAAGCCATGGTTTTCTGTCAACTGTACCCATAAGAATACCTTTAACATCTGTTGGTGACAATGCAGGATTTTTAGCAAATACAAGACCTGCATACTGAGAAACAAGTGGAGCTGCCATTGAAGTACCTGACATATGTCCCATTTTCTGATTTGGATATGGAGCATAAATATTAACACCAGGAACAGCTACATCAACTTTTGTTCTAGCATAATCTGAAAATGGAGCAAGAGCTTTATCTTCATGAGTAGCAGCAACAACTATTTTATTAGGTATAGCAACATTGTTTGGTGAACAAGCGATATTTTCAAGGTCGTTTCCAGAGTTACCTGCAGCAATAACTATTAAAGCATTTTCAGCTTTTGCAAACATTTCTTTGTCTCTTGGCAGGAATGCTCTTGTTACAAACAGATTCACCATTTCCTGCACTTGTGCATCAGTAGGATTTACAAATCCCCATGCATTTACCATATTGTTTTTAAACATTGCAAAAAGACTTTCATTATCACTACCAAATGAACAGTTAATAACTCTTGGATTTAATGCACCAATATAATCTCTCATAGGAGCAACTTCTTTAATCATATCTGCACCAAGAGAATCAAAGTAAGCAATAAAATCAGCCATGGATGGTGTCTGTTCAACTGCTGAACTTCTTCTTGTCTGCTGCTGTAATACAAGACCTTCAAGCATTTCCTGAATGTCAGAAATATGACTTGGAGCAGCCCCTGTTGGTAAATGTTTGATAGCTTTCAGTTTTAGTCCTTCTGTCTGCTGAACCATTGTTCCGCCAACATGAGTACCATGAGCCCATCCACCTAAGAAACCAGCCCATTCCATAAATTTCTGATCATAATAGTTAGTTAAAAGAAAATTGAATTCTGCTTCTGTCAATGCGTCTTTTCCACCAACCTGAAACTTACCCATAATTTCCATAAATGTTAAAAGGTCATCATATCTTGGTGGTGTGTAAGAAAGATTAACAAGCTCATTGTTACCTTCAGCAAAATTCCATCCATAAGTATCACCTTCATATCCTGCAACACCATTGTCTGCAAGACCATAAGGTCTGATAACGCTATGGGAAAAATCAGTTCCGGAATCAATTACCAGCATTGGTATATCTGCTCCGAAAATTGTTAGAGTAAAAATAAATACGAGTAATAAACTAAGGTTTTTCTTCATACTGCATCCTCCCTACAGATACTGTTTTTGATTATCTGCTTTAAGTATAAGGTAAAAGCAATATTTTTTCAACGTCTTTTTTACAATTTATTTTTTTTTTGATAGAATGTAATCCATGGATAAACAGACAATTATATACTATTCAAAAAATGCTTATGAGTATTATAAAGAAACATCCTCGGTTACACCCCCGCTTAAAACCTTTTTTGACAGTTTATGGACAAAACCAACCAAAATTCTGGATATAGGTGCTGGTGCTGCCCGTGATATGCTTTATCTTCTTGAAAGAGGGCATGATGTATATGGGATTGAACCTTCAAATGCACTAAGAGAGTTTGCTATTTATAAAAATCCTGTTTTAGACGGAAGATATAAATCCGGTCAACTACCTATTGAAATCAATCCTTTTGATTTTAAATTCGGTGGTATAATTTTATCCGCGGTATTAATGCATATTCCTCAGACAGAAATAGACCGTACAATTAAAAGTGTTTCAAAAATTATGGGTTTAGATGCTAAAATAATTATCTCAATTCCTTCTGTAAGAAATGGGTTAGATGCTAAAAACAGAGATGAATATGGCAGATTATATACTCCTATTGATGAAGAATTTTTAAGCTCCACATTAAATAATAATGGTATTTATATTACAAAAGTCACTGAATCGATTGATATATTCAGAAGACCCGGCATAAGTTGGAAAATTTTTACAGGCATAAGAAAGGAAATTTTAAAATTATCATGACAAAACACATTACAGAACCCGATAATCTTGAGGATTACAAGTTATACTGGAAAGCAAACAGACAGAAATTCATTGGTGAGTTAAGAGAAATATACAGAGGTAATAATTTAACCTTAGTTCTTGGTTCAGGAGTTTCAAGAGCTGCTGGTCTCCCCTTATGGCCTGATCTTGTAAAAAACCTGTATGCTGATGTTATTACTCAGAATTTCAAACTTTTTGAGCCTGACTGGGAGTCTCTCGACCTTAAAATGGATGAACTTATTTTGCAAGCAAGATATATAAAAAATGGATATGAAACTCCTGATTTGTTTTATAAATCAATTATCAAAGCATTATATTGTGAAGACGTTCACTTGAAAGCTCCTCTTCTTAACGGGATTGGCAAGCTCTGTATGCCGACAAGACATAATTTTTTAAAAAGTGTTATTACATACAATTTTGATGATGTACTTGAAAGAAAACTTCATAAAATGAATGTCGAATTTAAAACAATTTTTGACTCTAATGTTAATGTAAAAAAAACTGCTCTTCCAATTTATCATGTACATGGTTTTTTACCTGAATCTCTTGATGAATTTGACAATCTGAATATTATTTTTTCTGATGATGATTATAACAGACAATCTTCAAGTCAGCTTTACTCATGGTCTAATATTATTCAACTTACTCATTTTAAAGAATCCACTTGTTTTTTTCTTGGAACATCATTTAATGATGCAAATTTAAGACGAATTTTAGAAATAGTCAAACACAATTTTCAGGGTGTAAAAAATTACACAATATTGAAACATTCTTTTGAACCTGAAAAACATTCTGAATGTCTTAAAAATCATTTTTACATAAATGATATTCTTAAAGAACGTGTATTAAATGATATAGGGATTAATATTATCTGGGTTGATGATTTTGAAGAAATTCCTTCAATAGTGTCTAAGATTTCATAAATTCATCAGCAAGTTTTTCAGCATAATACCTTGAGCCAAAAACCATAGCCATTTTACATTCACCATTTTCAATTATTTCTTTATAATCAACTTTGGATTTATCAATGTACAAAAGTTCCCCACCAGAAGCTTCAAGTATGGCAGCCGCTCCTGCAATATCCCAAATTTTTACCGGTTTTGTATAACCAGCTACACCAGCGCATCTTGAAACATATAATATATGAAGTGCTGTTGAGCCAAATGAGCGGAATTTTGCTTTGAATTCTTTCGGAAGATATTTTGAAGCTTTTGAATCAACAAACACATTATGATTAGATTGAAAATCATCCTCAGTTAAACATACAGTTATTTTTCTATTATTAAAAAAAGCTCCGAATTCTTTCCCACCCCAGTAAAGTTCATCTGTAACAGGTGAATATACAATTCCAAAATATGGTTTGAAATTTTTCAATAGACCAATGCTTACACACCAACCAGGAAGCTGACTTGCAAAAGAATGAGTTCCATCAATCGGGTCTATTGCCCATACATACTCAGGGTTTTCTTTTGTTGATAAATTGTTTCCTTCTTCACCAATAAACGTTGCTGGAAAAAGAGTATTTAATTTTTCAAAAAGAAATTTTTCAGTCTCTTTGTCAGCAAGGGTTACAAAAGAATTATCATCTTTAAGCTCAAAATCGACTTTTTTATCATTATATATTTTCAGACCAATATTACCAGCTTCAATAATTATATTTTTTAATTTTTCAATATTTATCATCAGTAAACAAACATCCTGTATCTTGGATCATCCGCTGGGTAAGGAAGTCTGTAATTTTCTTCAACCTGTGGAGTTAAAACTTCAAGTTTTGCCTTTGCAATAGCTTTATCAATATCCATACCCATTCTTACCCATTTTGCTACCTGTTTTGCTCTTTTAGAATTTACAACACCGCCTGATTTCACTTTATCTTTAAGCCATTCTTTTTTATCCACGGTTTCCATAAGCACTTTTTTTAACTCTACAGCAGTGAAAGAAGGATTAATATATAATACTTCCGCCGCCACCCGTGAAACATAGGGGGTTGCCATGGAAGTGCCTGACATATATCCTTTTTTCTGATTAGGATAAGTTGCATAAATAAGCGTTCCCGATGCTGCTATGTCAACCTTTTCTTTACCATAACAGGAATATGGTGCGAGAATCATATCAAATACAGTAGCTGCTACAATTATTTTGTTATCAATTTTCATATCATTAGGACTAATAACAAGTTCATCATTATCTTCTGCTGAATTCCCGGCAGCAATTACTATAAGAGCATTTGGAACCTTGCTGTACATTTCTTCATCACCTGGAATGAGAGCATGTTCAACAAGCATGTTTACCACTCTCTGAACTTCAGCTGTATCAGGGTCTGTATATCCGAAATTACCCACCATCAACCCTTTAATATTTACAAGAAGACTTGGATTATCACTTCCATAAGAACAATTAACCACTCTTGGATTTAATTTTTCAACATAATCTCTTCTTGGAGCATTTTCCTGTTTAGACTGTTCTCCCCATGCCTGAAAAAGTGCCAGCATCTGTTCGTCAGTCCATTGCTCTCTGATTTTTCTGAAGTCTGAATTAAGTAAAAATTCTCTCAGTTCTTCTGCAATTCTTGGAGGATTACCAGTCTGAATGTGTTTTATTGCTTTCATTTTAACAAAATCAGAACCTTCCCCGATTATACCTGCACAATGAGTTCCATGAGCCCAGCCACCAACAAAATTCAGCCAGTTAATATTTTCATTTGTGTAATTTGCAACAAGAAAATTATAATCATCCTGAGTTATTTGGTCAGGAAAATATGAAAGAACATCAAGAAGAAATCCAAATCTCAACAAATCATCATAATTTGGTGGAGTATGCTCAAGATTAACAAGAACATTGTTATTTTCAACAAAATTCCAGCCATAAACATCATCTGCATAACCCGAACCTGAATCATCAACACCAGCTGTTCCATTTAATTCAGCTGTATCAGCATAGCCAACAGGTTTAAGTAGATTATGAGTAAAATCAGAACCAGAATCTGTTACAAGAACTGTTATCTGACCTTTTGAAACAAAAGATTCTCCAAAAGAAACAAGCGAAGATATTATCAAAAATAAAATAATTGTTTTTTTCATAGAATAATTATAACACATTTTATACCGGAAGACAATGAAACCAGTGAATAATTAAGAAACAGTGAATGGTGGAGCAGTGAGTAAGTGAGATACTTAAGAACCAGTGAGTAAATAAACGCTTTAAACCTTCCAGTCTTACTCACCGAGGGTCGCAGACCTGGTAACTTATTCACTGCTCCAAATATTACCGAAAGGTAACATTACACTTCGCGACAGCGAAGTCTTTATTGTTTTATAATACTCAAGCCGGCTTTTGCCTTCCTCATAAACTCATCAAATGAC
>JBAZDD010000124.1:0-6487 GCA_041654635.1 Candidatus Muiribacteriota bacterium | reverse complement strand
AAACACACTTAAAGATATGGGTATAACTGAAATCGTGTCAGTTTTATATCATCAGCCAGATATTATTACAGACTATTTCAAAGATGGTTCAGATTTTGGAATTAAAATGGAATATGTAACAACTGCCGATAACTATGGAACAGCCGGCTCGGTAAGAATGGCAAAAAATATTCTGAACGAACGATTTATTCTTCTTTCAGGCGATGTTTTAACTGATTTTGATCTTCAGAAAGCAATCGACTGGCATGAAAGTAAAAAATCTCCCGCAACAATTCTACTTACAAGAGTTGATAATCCTCTTGCTTTTGGTATTGTAATTACTGATGAAGAAGGCAAAATTATAAGATTTCTTGAAAAACCAAGCTGGGGTCAGGTTTTCAGTGATACTATCAATACTGGAATTTATATTTTTGAACCAGAAGTTCTTGACGAAATACCTGAAAAAACTGATTTTGATTTTTCAAAAGATTTATTCCCTAAACTTCTTGAAAAAAAAGTCCCACTTTTTGGATATATAGCAAAAGGATACTGGAGAGATGTAGGTGATATTCAGGCTTATAGAATGTCTAATATGGATGTTATAATGGGTGCCGTAAAGGCTAAAATCCCAGGGAAAAGACTTGATGTTATCGGTAGAGACATCTGGCTGGGTGAAAATACAAGAGTAAGTGATGATTATCAGTTTGAAGGTGGAGTTCTTGTTGGTAAAAACTGTAAAATTGGAAATAAAGTTTATATAAAAAATTCAATAATTCACGAAAATTGTGAAATCGGTGACGAAGCAAGAATTGTTGATTCTGTAATCTGGGAAAACTGCAAAATCGG
This sequence comes from Candidatus Muiribacteriota bacterium, assembly GCA_041654635.1. Taxonomy (GTDB): domain Bacteria; phylum Muiribacteriota; class Muiribacteriia; order Muiribacteriales; family Muiribacteriaceae; genus JBAZDD01. The sequence continues at coordinate 5,662 of JBAZDD010000124.1, read as the reverse complement.
AAAAAATGCTATTTGTGAAAAAAATATAATATGTAACGATGTCGAAATAGGCGATTCAGCTTATATTGGAATGGAAGCTGTAATTGGTGAAAACTGTAAAGTTGGAAAAGGTGCTACAGTTAAGCCAGAAGTTAAAATGTGGCCTGGAAAAATCCTTGAAGAAGGTGCGGTTTTAGGAGCTTCTCTTGTATGGGGTGAAAAATGGTCAAAAGAGCTGTTTAACACTCATGGAATAGTTGGACTTGCAAATCATGAAATAACACCTGAATTTGCGACAAAAGTAGGTGCTGCAATGGGTGCTGCTTTAGGTTCTGGAACAACTGTTGCAACCGGAAGAGATGGACATGGTGTTGCAAGACTTATTAATCGTGCTTTTATATCAGGACTGCTTTCAGTTGGTGTCAAAGTTACTGATTTGAGAAATGTTCCGCTTCCTGTAATGAGATATCAGATAGCTGAAAGAAATATAATGGGCGGTATTCACACTCATATGTCACCTTATGATTCTAAATTTCTTGATGTGAAATTTGTTGATAATGAAGGTATGGATTTTACAGTTTCAAAACAGAAAGCAGTTGAAAGAAACTTTTTCAGAGAGGATTTTCCAAGAGCAGAAATTTCATCTGTAGGAAGTCTTGTTTTCCCTGACAGAGTGCTTGAATATTATAAAGAAGGATTGATGAATTTTGTTGATACAAATGCAATTTCAAAAGCGAAACTGAAAGTTGTGCTTGATTATTCCTTTGGGTCAGCTTCAAACATATTCCCATCAATACTTTCTGAATTCAACTGTGATATTATTGCGCTTAATTCTTATGAAGATTCTAAACGTGTTACAAAAACACCTGAAGAATTTGAAAATGATTATAAAAAACTTGGTGATATTGTTAAATCACTTCATGCTGACATTGGAGTTATGATGGATACAGGGGCTGAAAAAATATTCCTTGTTGATGAAAATGGTGAAAAAATATCCAGAAAAGATGCTCAGGCAATACTTATAAGCATTGTATGTCAGACAAGACCAGGATGTAAAATAGGGGTTCCGATTAAAACTTCAAGCAGAATTGAAAAAATAGTTAAAGATGCAGGCTGTGAACTTATATATACAAAATTATACAATAGAAATATGATGCAGACAGCAGCAATGGATGGTGTTAAACTTGTTGCAGATGGTGAGGGTGGATTTATTTTCCCTGAATTCAGACCATGGTTTGATTCAATGGCAACAATTTCAATAATACTTAATCTGATTGCAGATAAAAAATGTTGTTTCAATGATATAAGAAAGGAATTACCAGAAGATAACAGAGCTAAAGTCAGAATACCATGTGCTTGGGAAGAAAAAGGCACAATAATGAGAAATATCATGGATAACTGTGGTCATCTTAAACTTGAGCTTATTGATGGTGTTAAAATTCTGAATGATGATGGTTCATGGGTGCTTCTGATACCTGATTCTGACAAACCATACTTTAATGTTTATGCTGAAGGTAAAAGTAAAAAAATATCAGAAAAACTTGCAGAGGAATATGTTGAAAAAATAAAAAAATGGAAAAAATAAAAGTAATAACAAGTACACAGAATAATTTTATAAGATTTATACATTCTCTGAAAAAAAAGAAAGTAAGAGAAGAAAAAGGAAAATTTTTATTAGAGGGGATTAATTCAGTTCGTGAAGCATTAAAATGCGAAGTGGAAATCCCCTTTTTTATATTTTCTGAAGATTTATTCAAAGTAAAAGGTGGTAAAGAGCTTTATGAAGAGCTTGAAAAACTTGATCCTAAAAGTCTGGTTGCTGTAACACCGGCAATTTTAAACAAACTTTCAAATACGGAAACTCCCCAGGGAATAATTGCTGTTCCATCGAGGCTTTCCTGGAATGAATCAAGACTTTTTTCAAAAAATAATTCATTTATTTTCATACTTGACGGTATTCAAGACCCTGGAAATATGGGAACAATAATCCGTACGGCTGATGCTCTCAAAGTTGATGGTATAATAGTTTCAGACGATACTGTTGACCATTACAATCCAAAAACGGTGCGTTCTACCATGGGAGCAATATTCAGAGTTCCAATTTTCAAGGCAGAAATTCTTAAACAATATGTTGAAAAACTTAAAGAGAATAATTATTGTGTTATTGGCACAACTTTGAGAGAAAAATCACAAAGTTATGAAAAAGTTGATTACACAAAATACAATAAAATTGCTCTTGTGATAGGGAATGAAAGTCGCGGTATATGTGAAGAAGTGCTTCAGACTTTAGATGTTGAAATTAAAATTCCAATTTTAAGTGATATTGATTCTCTTAATGCCGGAGTGGCAACTGGAATCAGTGCTTATGAAATTATGAAACAGAAATCTTGGAGGATTTAGTTAATGAACAATGATGATTTAAAGGTAAAAATCACTCAGCTTTTTGAAAATTCAAATACTGCTGACGAACTTGAAAAGGCAAGAGTTGAGATTTTTGGAAAAAATGGACTTCTTAATTCTTTTAAAAAAGAAATTGTAAATATTCCACCGCAGGAAAGAAAAGATTTCGGCTTAAAAGTTAACAGTATTACCCAGACTGCAGAAAATATGTTTTCTGAAAAAAAAGATATTATTGAAAAAAAAGAACTTGAAGAAAAAATAAAAGGTGAAAAAATTGATTATACAATGCCTGGAAAGTACAGAAGACAAGGGGCATTACATCCATTGAGTTCTGTTTTAGAAGAATTTATTGAGCTTTTTAAAGTTTTCGGATTTTCAGTTGCAGAAGGACCTGAAATCGAAAAAGATGAGTACAATTTTGACATGCTTAACATTCCTGCAAATCATCCTGCTCGAGGAATGGCAGATACATTCCATATGAATCATGGATATGTTTTGAGAACTCACACTTCACCTGTTCAGGTAAGAACAATGCTTAAATCAAAACCACCTATTAAAATAATTGCACCAGGAAGGGTTTACAGAAAAGATGACCTTGATGCAACTCATACACCGGTGTTTCACCAGATTGAAGGTTTATATATTGATAAAAATGTAACTTTTGCTGATTTGAAAGCAATAATCACAGGAGTTTTTAAAAATTATTATGGTCAGGACACAGAAGTAAGTTTCAGACCTTCATATTTCCCATTTACCGAACCTTCTGCGGAAGTTTATGTTACTTGCAGTGGATGTGGTGGTTCAGGCGAAAACTGTTCCACCTGTAAAGGAACAGGTCAGATTGAAATTTTAGGCTGCGGAATGGTTCATCCAAATGTTTTGAGAAAAGCAGGAATAGACCCTGAGATTTATTCGGGATGGGCTTTTGGTCTTGGAATAGAAAGAATAGCACTGAGAACATGCGGAATTTCAGATATCAGATATTTTTATGAAAATGATTACAGATTTTTAAGAAATTTTGAAGGAGTTTAATAATGATTGTTACATATAAATGGCTTAAAGAATTCGTTAATATACCTGTTAAACCTGAAGAACTATCAGAAATATTCCCCAAAATCGGAATAGAACTGGATAATTTTTCATATATGGGTGCAAATCTTTCAAATATTGTTGTAGCTCATGTTGAGGAATGTGAAAAACATCCTGATGCTGATAAATTATCAATATGTAAAGTTAATGATGGAAGAGAAATTCATCAGGTAATTTGTGGAGCACCGAATGTTTCCAAAAATAAAAAAGTGGTTTTTGCTCAGATTGGTGCAAATCTTCCAGGTGATTTTAAAATTAAAAAAGCAAAAATCAGAGGGGTAGAATCTTCTGGAATGTTGTGTTCGGCAAAAGAACTTGGTTTTTCAGAAGAATCAGAAGGAATAATACTGCTTCCTGAACATGCACCAATTGGAACATCAATAATCGATTATTATGAAAAAGATGATTATATATACTCGCTTGAAACATTTGCAAACAGACCTGATCACATGGGTGTGATGGGTATTGCAAGAGATTTATCAATTTATTTTGATACAGATTTTATTACAAAAGAAAAGTTAACTGAAGTTAAAGCAGATTCTGCTGAAAAAGTATTTGAAGTTGAAATAAAAAACATAGAGAGTTGCCCAAGATATGTTGGAAGATATGTTACCAATATTCAAAATGTCAGCACCCCTCAGTATATGAAAAACAGACTGCTTGCCTGCGGATTGCGTTCAATTAATTTTTTAGTTGATGTTACAAATTATGTCATGCTTGAAACCGGTCATCCTATGCATGGGTTTAATTCCAGCTTTTTCCCTGATAAAAAAGTTATTATCAGAAATTCTGAAAAAACAAAATTTAATGCATTAAATGAAAAAGAATATGAATTAGATGAAAACGACCTTGTTATAGCAAATTCTAAAGAAGCGGTTGCTGTTGCCGGAATAATTGGTGGTGCTAATTCTGAGCTTAAAGATAATTCGTCAGAAATTTTTCTTGAATCAGCTTTTTTTAACAATGAAACCACTGCAATTACTTCAAGGAAAATTGGATTAAGGACAGACAGTTCGGCAAGATTTGAAAAAAAAGCAAATGTTGAAATGACGTATTATGCAATGAATCTTGCAAGTTTCCTTATTAAACAGAATATTAATCAGGCAAATTTTTATGAAATAATTGATAATTATGCTTTAAAACAGAAAAAAAATACTGTAAAACTCAAATTAGAATCGGTGGAAAAAAAACTTGGTTATACAATTCCTGAAAATAAAATCGCAAGTATTATAAAAAGACTACCGTTAAATGAAATATCCAAAGGTGAGTATGAAGTTGATTTTTCCCGTTCTGACATTGAAATCGAAGAAGATATTATTGAAGAACTTGCAAAATTTTATGGTTATGAAAACATTCCTGATAAAGAAATTAAAATGGTATCAACACCTTATTATAATTCAATGGAAAAATATATTAAACTTGCGCATAAAATGGCAGCAAACGGTTTTCAGGAAGTGTTAAATTACAGTTTTGTTCCTGAAAAACATGGCGATTCAGCAAGTCTTAAAAATCCTCTTTCAGAAGATTTTGGTCACATGCGTGTTAATATGTGGGATGGATTGATTAAAAATATTGAATATAATGCAAAAAGAGGATGTGAAAATCATCTTTATTTTGAAAAAGGCAGAATATACAGAGAAACCGAAAATGGATTTGAAGAAAAAAATATAATTGCAGCAGTAGCAGCAGGTAATATTTATGAAAATTATGGTGAAAGTGTAAAAGTTGATTACTATTTCCTGAAAGGAGTGGTAGAAAATCTGCTTTTTGGAAAAAATCCAACTTTTGAGGAAGTAACTGATTTTGAAATTCTTCATCCAGGAGTCAGTGCAAAAATTCTTATAAATGGAGTTACAGCAGGATATATTGGCAAGTTGCATCCTTCTGTAAAATCAAAATTTTTTACTGAAGCTTTTTATTTTGAAATTTATCCAGACAGTATTCCAGATAAAAGAGAACTTAATATAAGAACAATATCAAGATTTCCTTCTGTCAAGTTTGATTTATCACTTATTGTTCCTGAAAAAGTTAAATATTCAGAAATAAGAAAAATAATAGATGATTTAAAAATCAGAGAGCTCGACAGCATCGAATTATACAGCCATTATCGTGGGGATAATCTTCCACCCGATACAAGAAGTCTTACTTTCAGAATGAGATTTTCAGATGTTGAAAAAACATTGAGTGACAATGA
>JBAZDD010000123.1:0-6492 GCA_041654635.1 Candidatus Muiribacteriota bacterium | reverse complement strand
TTTAGCTTTTGTTTTAGATTCTCTTACGTTTCTCACGCGTTTCATCCGCGTTTCAATCGCGTTTTATTTGCGTTTCAATCGCGTTTCATTCGCGTTTCTATCGCGTTTCATCCGCGTTTCAATCGCATCATGGGTCAGGCCGTCCAATTTTACTTACGTAAAATTTTACTGCGCAGACCCAGTACTCTTCTCAATCTCTCTTATTATATATTCAACGCCATCTCTTTTTTCTAATATTTTCATAATACTATCATATAATCCGGTAGAATAAATAATATTTACCACAGGTGACAAAACCTGCATAGCCTGACTGCCTATAAAAGATAAAGGTTTGTAGCTTTCAAGAAATAGTATGGCAGGAGCTTCCATATGATAATAGTTAATTTTATCAACAAGTTTTTTTATTACTTCTTTATCATTATCATTCAGATAAGATATATCCATTTAAAATCCCTTTTATTTTGACTTTTTCCGGTTCTGAAACAAAAAGTTTCAACCCTCTCAGATTATCTGAAAAACTGTTGTCACCTATTGTAGCTAAAAAAAGTCCATTTTTCCAGTTTTTTATTTGTCTGTATTTTTTAATATCGTGTTTTTTTCTGTAAATAAAGCCATTTTTTATTGATAATTCGCCGTTTTTTCTATCTAAATCATAATCGATTCCAAAAAAAAGTTCTCTGAAATAAAATATAACAAAAATAAATAACAATATTATAAATCCGGGTTTTACCCAGAATGAAGCAAAAAAAAGAAAAAGTACCAGCACTGAAATTGCCAGTGCCGATACTTTCAGATTATTTTTTATAAAACTGTAACTCCATTTAAGGTTTGTTTCAGTCAATTCCATCAGATAACTATTCCAAGAAAATCTTCAATTAAAAACTGTAATCTGTTAATAAGAAGTGAAATTCTCGCCATTACTGTAAAACCAAATGAAGCACCAAAACTTATCATAAGAAACCATATTCCGATTCTTGCTGTTTTTCCAACCATTCCTTTATGCTCTGCTGAAAAGAAAAAGTATAAAAGTCCGGTTACTACCGCAAGAAAATATACAATATTTGAAAAAGAGTTAAACACGTTAATCTGCATTTTACCCATGTTTTCTGTCAGCATTATAAGTGGCATTTCAAAAGTCACTGCTGATAACTGACTTATAATATCACTTTTAATGATGGAAGTTATACCTTCACCAGCTCCAATACCAACTGTGAACGCAAGTGGAAATCTTGCAAGCCAGCCGTATTGACGTGACATTTTCATAAGCATTAAAAGACCAAGACCAAGTGGAATTAACAAAAACCATTTGCTGGTAAATTCTGTTCCAAGAGGTTTGAAAAGATCTGGAAGAAGAACATTGTGAAAGTTAAACACAAACCAGTATCCTGCTGAAGCACCTACAAATATATGTTCAGCAATTTTATATAATGGATTATCTTTTATCAGAAAGCTGAAAATTGCAAGTGTCAGTAAAGCTGACACCCAAACACTGATACTCATACTAATACTCATTTAAAAATTCCCCCTTATTTATTTTCAGAATATTTTTCCACTAAAAACACAAGATTACCAATAATTATGAATAAAATTATAATAATATGTGCAAAAGACTGTGGTGTCATTCCTCTTATTCCCTCGCCCATTTCATAACCAGTTGCTGCTTCAAACTCGGCAGCACCAGCAAGACCTGCAAGCATTCCTGCAAGCTGACGGGAAACTAAATAAGGTAAAAATTCTGGTGCAGATACTGCTGTAACACCACCACAAACCTTAACTCCAGAACGGCCATTCCCATAAATAACCCATTCTTTAATTCCACCTGAACCGGATGAAAGAGTGAAAACCATATCAATATCTTTTAAGGTATCGATACCATTCATAATTGGATATGATTCAACAGGTTTTGAATTGAGAGCGTCTGTTTTCAAAGCACCTGGTACACTTGCTACAAGGTCAAGAATAACCACGCCTGCTCCAACCTGATAACCAGCTGCAAGATAGTTTTCACCATATTTTATGTGACCTTCAGGAAAAAGACTTCTGATACCTTTTACATAATAAATTGCATCATCAAATAAATCGCCAACTTCTTCCCTTTCGGTTTCTTTGACCACAACAATTTTTCCGTCTCTTTCTTCAAGATACTGCTCTGTTCCAGCTTCACCTTTAGGAATGATATAAACTTTTCTGCCTTCAAGCATAAGCTGTTCAGCTCTATCTTTTGAAATTCTAACTTTGTCTGAATCCATTGCATTATCTATAAGAGTTGGACCCATTGGCCATAATCCCATAGAAACAACATTTATTTCATTTTCAAAACAGTATTTAAGCAATGCAAGAAGCATTGGCTGTAATTCTGCCTGAGAACCTGGATCAAAATCAGCTGATACAAGTATAACTGAACCTGGTTCTAATTCTTTAAGTGCTTTTACTACACTGTCAGTCATAGGTGATGACTGCACAGGAAATAAAAATCCACCGACAATCGGTAAAATAACACCGACAAGGACAAAAAGATAAATGATTCTTCTATCAAGAGTTTTCAGATAATTTAACATTATTCGTCACCCCCAAGGTAAGTTCTCTCAATTCCTATTATTATTTTAAGAGAAACTGATACAGCTCCAAGTGCTGCTCCAATCATAATTGCTGTCTGAGCACCTGCTGTCGGATATGTCATTATCCAGTTTGAAATAACAGGTATTCTATCCCATATCATAGTTCCAACCGGAACTCTTCCAAGCATAACTATGAAAGCTGAAACAAGAAGAAATGTTGCTTCTTTAGTTTTAGCTCTGAATGAACGGAAAGCTGCTGATGCCACATAGAAAGCAAGAAGTGAAAACATTGTTCCCTGAAGTGGTCTTAAAACATTGATAAACATCCAGTCAAATGTTAAAAATGATGCTCCTACAATACCTTCAGCTCCTCTTTTACCATAACCAATAAGTCCTGAAACTGTGATAATGAAAAAAGAAAGCACGAGAACATAACTGTAAACAGCTTCTTTACCGCCCCTTCTGATTTTATAGAAATGAACTCTAAGCAGATTTACTATACCTATTAAAAGTGCAAATGAACCGATTATTCTAACCCAGTCAAAAATTCCTGATTTATAATCTTTTGTAAGATCTTCATTCAGAAAATAAAATACTATCATTGTTATCGCTGAAAGAAATGTTATCAACAGCGGTATTTGTCTTTTCATTTTTTACGCCTCCAATTAAAAATTTTATATTAAAAATTTAGTGAATTTCTGAAAAAGTTATGAACCTTTGTTATAGCACTTTCAGTTTCAGAAGGTTTAGCTTCCTTTCCTTTCTGAAATTCTTCATAAGATTTTCCCATACTTGCTAACTGAAAGAAAATTACCAGAACTGTAAAAAATCCGATTAATCCCATAACAATAGCTTTTCCCATATCCTGACCCTTAAGTGAACCTTTTGCTTTAGCATCATCTGAAAGATAAGCTCCAGCTGCATAAAGTTCTTCACCGATAAGTGTGTAGTCACACGCTGTTATAAAGAATGGAATCTGAGAAGGATTAGCTGTACCAGCCACCTGAATAGCTCCAATTGAGTTACCAGTTTCAGCAAGAAGCAGTGATTCAGCATAGAAACAACCTAATAGAAAGTTTGCTGCCGGTTTTTCTCTAACCATATAACCATTAACACCTGCAACATAACCAAACTGTTCTGAAGTAACAAACTCAACCATGTTATCATTAAAAGCATCTGGTCTTCCTGAAGCCAGATAGGATTCTTTAATAACTTCCTGAGCAGTTGAGAACACAAGAGCATCTCTTACAGGCACTTTTAAATCTGTTTCAAAAGCTGCTGTTTTTTTTGCAATATGTCCTAAAATAGAAACTGATGCCAGGGTTTCAAGGTTTTCAATACCCATGATACCAGGAACAAAAAGAACTGGTTTACCCATTTCTGTGGCTCTTCCAAGAGCATCGTCTATTGCGTTAAGACCAGCAATTTTTCTAATAAATATATGCTGTCCTTTTTTTGCTTTCTCAATAAAATAAACGATTGCACCACCGAGAAGAAGAATACCAATTAGAACTGGAATTCTTGTAGTTTCAAAAATTTTGCCGGAAACACCTTCGTCAATCTCACCAGCACCAAACGCTGTTACAGCTGGAAGAGAAAAAAGAAGAAAACACACGAATAACAAGCTAAATTTCTTCATACTCACCCCTATATTATTTTTTTATATTTTAGAAAATAACAGATTTCCTAAAATAAAACAAGTTGAGTATTCGGTAAATTATGATAATATTCTTATCAAAATTATGAAAAAAAACATTGTTTTAAAAATTGCATACGCTGGTCAATATTTTTTTGGTTCTCAGAAACAGCGGGATTTTTACACTGTTCAGGGGGAACTTGAAAGAAGATTGAGTGGATTTTTAGGCGAAAAAATTCAGACCACTTTTGCCTCTCGTACTGACAGAGGAGTTCACGCTGTTGGAAATTATGCCAGTTTTTCTACTGAATCAAATATTCCGGCAGAAAAAATTTACAGATTAAACCGCAGTCTGAAACACATCAGGATAAGAAAAGTATTTACTTCTTCAGATGATTTTTCAGCAAGACATTCTGCTCGTGGGAAAATTTATATGTACCAGATTTATACAAAAAAAGCTAAAAATCCTTTTATTGAAGATTATTTCTGGCACACAGGTGTTACCCCTGATACCGAGCTTATAAAAAATAGTATGGAGCAATTTATTGGCGAACATGATTTTCAGGCTTTTTCAAAAAAAAGAGATGAAAGAGAAAATACTGTAAGAACAATTTATTCAATTAAAATGGTAACCGGTTCAAATACAATTCGTTTTTTTATCAGAGGAAACTCGTTTCTTTACAATCAGATTAGATTTATGTTATACTCTCTGAACGAAATAGGCAGAAGAAGACTTCCGCCTGATTATATTAGTTATATGCTGAAAAACGGTTCTGACAGTAACAGAAGGTTGACAGGCAAAGCACTCCCCGGTGGCTTGTTTTTAGTCAATGTCTTTTACAATGAACCACTGAATTTTATACGGGAGGAAAAAAATGAACAACAAGACTTTTCAGCTTAGAAAAGAAGATATAGACAGAAAATGGCATGTTGTTGACGCGGCCGGAAAAACTCTTGGTCGTCTTTCACAGAGCATCGCTCGTGTATTGATTGGTAAACATAAAGTTACTTATACACCACATACAGATAATGGTGATTTTGTAATTGTTATCAACGCTGACAAAATAGCTTTAACAGGAAAAAAAGAAGAACAGAAAACTTATTTTACCCACTCAATGTATCCAGGTGGCGGAAAATTCACATCTTTTAAAGAAACAAAAGAAAAACACCCTGATAGAATTATTACTCATTCAGTAAGTGGAATGCTTCCAAAAAACAAACACAGAAAACATAGATTAACAAGACTCAAGGTTTATACTGGTGCAACACATGAACATCAGGCTCAGAAACCTGAGACTCTTGAGATTAATTAAGGAGGAATAATGGTAGAGTTATTAGGATTTGGTACAGGCAGAAGAAAAACCTCCACCGCAAGAGTTAGAATTTTCAGAGGAACCGGTAGAATCGAAGTTAACGGAAGAGAATTTGAAAATTATTTTCCAAGTGAACTTATGAGAAGATCTATAACCGAACCTCTTCAGATCATTAAACAGACTGGCGGATATGATATAAATGTTAACGTTAGAGGCGGTGGTATTTCTGGTCAGGCTGGTGCAGTAAGACACGGTATTTCCAGAGCTCTTCTTCTTGTTGATAAAGAATTCAGAAGTTCTCTTAAAAAAGAAGGAATGCTTACTCGTGACGCGAGAATGGTTGAAAGAAAAAAACCTGGTCAGCCAAAAGCAAGAAAAAAATTCCAGTTCTCAAAAAGATAATATCTTTTTGTTCCTTTATAAAAAAAAGGCTTGCCTTGAGGCAAGCCTTTTTTTTTACACTTTAAATATCAGTTAAAAGTTTTTCTGTGAATACTCTCCGTAAACTCCTCTTAAAACATTACAAATTTCACCTAATGTTGCATATTCTTTTACAGCTTCAATAACAACAGGGAAAAGATTTTCCTTACCTTGCTGAGCTGTGTTTTGAATTTTTTCAAGTAATTCTTTTACTTTTTCATTATTTCTTTTCTGTTTTAAAGCCGCAAGTTTTTCACGCTGTTTATTCTGCACTGAAATATCTACTCTTAAAAGATTTTCAGGAGCTTTTTCTTCAACCGCAAATTTATTAACACCTACAACTATTGTGTCGTTTGTTTCAATACTTTTCTGATAATCATAAGCACTTTTCTGAATTTCACGCTGAATATATCCATTTTCAATAGCTTTTGGCGAACCACCCATTTCATCAATCTTATTAATATATTCAGTTGCCTGTTTTTCAATTTCATTTGTAAGTTTTTCAATATAATAACTTCCACCAAGCGGATCAATAGTTTCTGTAACCCCCGATTCTTCAGCAATA
>JBAZDD010000122.1:0-6560 GCA_041654635.1 Candidatus Muiribacteriota bacterium | reverse complement strand
GAATCTAAAGTATTAAAATTCTGTTCAAAGTTTCGAGTGATTTTTTTATTAATTTCTTGTTCAATAATTAAATTCTGATTATATGTATTTAACTGATTTTCAATTTGATTATGTATTTCAAGCATATTTTGAATTTGAACACTGCTTTCAGTCTGAATTATGATAAACAAAACAAGAAATAGAGAAACAAGTTTTTTCATATAAAAACCCCCGCTGGTTATTATTTATGAGTGTTAAATTAGAATAGATACATACGAGAAAAATATAATAGTTGTTTTAATTTTAAACCTTTAAAATTAGAAAGTCAACGTTTATTTTAAAACGCAGGTGGAACGCATCAGAAACGGGAATGAGGCTTGACTTTTAATTTTATTAAAATTAATATTCATTTATGAAAGAAATTATACTTTTTATTATTCTTGTATCTGGTGCTGCTTTTCTTATTAAAAAGAAAATCCCTGTATATTTAATAATAATTTTCATGACAGTTTTTACTTTTTTTTACTATCAAATACCTTATTATATAATCCCGGAATCATTATCATACATGTTAAAAATGAATTCATTTCAACTTCTTCTTTTGAATATAATTCTTATTTTTTTTATGGGTAAACTTTTCAGTCATACTGGTAAATTAGAAGAAATTGGCGAAAGTATAATTAAAGTTTTTCCAACCAAAATAGCTTTAACAATTCTCCCTCTTATTGTCGGTTTTTTTCCTATGCCTGGGGGAGCACTTTTTACACTTGATTTTGTTAAAAAAATATCTGATAAAAATAATACAGGCGACAGAGTTACTATTTATTCAAATTACTGGTTCAGACATGTATGGGAATTTATTTTTCCAGTGTACCCCGGAATAATACTTTATGCTTCAATGCTTGAAAGAACACCTTGGGAAATTATAAGAATACAGTACCCATTAACTATTGTAATGATTATTACAGGGTATATAATGCTTGCAGGAGCAACAAGAAAGCAGAAAACTTTAAAAAATCAGACTTTCACCATAAAAAATTTATTAATTTTCCTTTCAAAACTGTGGTTTATTTTTTTAATTCTCATCGCTGTAATTATGGAATTCCCAGTAGCCTGGGCATTATCTGGAATAATTCTTTTTACCTGGATTAAAACACGTGTAAATATTAAAACTTTTTTCAATATTTTTAAAAGTTCTCTTAAGCCCGGAGTTTTAATGACTGTTTATACAGTATATGTTTTTCAGCATATTATTGAAAACTCACCAATAGCTGAAAACATTTCTCAGCTTACCTCGTCTAATAATTTAATTTTCCCGGTAATAACAATTGTTTTTCCTTTTATCATAGGATATCTGACAGGTATAACTGCTTCATTTGTTGGAATATGTTTTCCAGTTTTAATGCCTTTTCTTAAAGATAATCTTTCGCTTGCAAGTGTGGTTTATACAGCAGGATTCATGGGAGTTATGGCAACCCCAATGCATCTGTGTCTTTCAATGAGTGTTGAATTTATAAAAACCAGTTATGGTCCTATATATAAACTGCTTTATCCTTCAATAACTGCTGTAATGATAAGCGCATGGTTTATTCTTATGTTATTTTAAAGTTAGACTTTCTCCAGAATCAAGCACTTCGAGTCTGAAATGTCTGAAAGCATATTCAAAATTCTTTTTGTCAGTTTTAATTAAATCAAATGTATTGTAATGCATAGGTATTACAATTTTTGTTTTCAGCCATTCAGCTGCATATATTGCATCGTTTAAATCCATGGTGAAATTCCCGCCAACCGGAAGCATAGATACATAAATGTCATTTGTTTCACCAAGCATTTTAAATTCATAAGTTAGTCCTGTGTCTCCTGCATGATAAACAAGTTTACCTTCTATATCAATAAGTACTCCTGCAGCAGTTCCTCCATAACTTCCGTCGGGAAACGATGAACCATGAAATGCCGGAGTTAATTTTATCCATCCCCAGTCAAAAATTTTCTTTCCGCCAATATGCAATGGATGAGTTTTTAATCCTTTTGCTGCAAAATAGTTTGATATTTCATAATTTGCAATTATTATTGCATCAGAGTTTTTTGCGATTTTTTCAGTGTCTCCTATATGATCACCATGTGCATGTGTAATTACAATATAATCAGGCTTTATTGTATTTACTATTTCACTGTCTTTAACAAGTGGATTTCCTGTAAAAAATGGGTCAATAAGAATTTTTTCTCCTTCATCGCCTTCTACCATAAAATTTGAATGTCCATAATAATTTATTTTCATAAAACCTCCTTAAAAGTGCGTTTTTACTCGTCGATTATCCGTAATCGGGCAGAACATGTTCTGCCCCTACAAAAACTTAAATGCAATGTTCTTGCTTTATCGGATTACTGATTACGTCTTTAAAGGTTCATTCTGGCTTCAACCGCGTTCCATATGCGTTTCATTCGCGTTTCTAAAGATTCCCGCATCTTGCACATCTTGAAGGATAGGGTGCATTTTTCTTCAAATGAATATTTCTTAATTTTTCTGAAAATTCACCATCCCATAGTTTTTCAAAAGTATTATTATAAAGATTTCCCGGGCAAAGTTCAAGCTCAGAATCCATACAGCAATATGTAAGTCTGCCATCCCAGTTAAGTGTTGGTGTTGTAAAGGGTGCTTTACAGGGTGGTCTTTTGGGGTCATTATAATCAAAAGTAGAATCAGAGCTTATTATTCTTTCAGAAGCTTTTTTTTGGGTAATTTTTTCAAAAAGCTTTCGATGAAGATTTTCATATTTTTCCTGTTCAAATGCTCCTAGTCTTTTAAAAAAAATATGATATTGATTCTGTTCATATATTTCTTCTTCATCCCAGATTATTTTTGAAATTTTATATTTTTCTTGAAGAATTTCAGCATAATTTGATAATCTTTCAAAATTTTCTTCCATTACAATAAATTGATATGTATATATAAAATCAGGAAATCTGCTCACAAGTTTTTCAATATTATTTAAAATTTTTATACTTGAACCTGTTCCTTTAATCTTCTGATATATGTTATTCTCAAGACTGTCGATGGAAAAAACAAATTGAACAGGATTTTTAAGTTTCTCAAGTGAGTTTAAAATATTATCATTAAGCACTGACATATTTGATGTAAAAATAATTCTGTCAAAATTTTTATAATGACTTACTTTTTCAATAATTTCGCAAATTGAGGGATGAAGAAAACTTTCACCAAGCCACTGCATTTTCAATCTTCTGATTTTAATATTTTTAAGCTCATTAAAAACTTTATCTATTAATGAAAGAGATATGAATCCGCGATTATCTTCATGAAGTTTTGATATTTTTCTTTCAGGCGAACCATACAAACCATCATGCGCTGTCTGCATGCACATTATACATTTATAATTACATAAATCAGTTATACCTAACTGAAAATCCATATAATCATATAGTTTATTCTTTTCCAAATGCCCCTTCAAAAACATCTACTCCAATTTTTTCAAGATTTGAAATAACTCTTTCTTCAAATTCATGAAGAAACAAATCAGGCATTGTTTTTCCAATCTGAAGCGCCTGTCTGTAATATTTTAAAGCATTTTCTTTATCTTTCAGGTAAACATATCCATCACCAATTTTTACAGAAGAATAGAATTTGTCGTCTTTTACCTCGGATTTTTCATAAACTTCCTTTGCAGCTTCAATCATTTTTTCCCATTCTTCTCCACGCTCAAAAATTCTTACTCTGTCATAAAATTTATCTACTTCTCCATAAGTTTTTATATAAGCGGGCATATCTTTAACTTTATCGTAAAACTCCGCAATTTTCTGCCTTGTTTCATTATTAATAACATTTTCAAGCGAAAAATTATTCGCAAGTCTCAATTCTCTGAAACTGTTCAGAAGATCCTGTTCATCTCTTGTGGCTTCGTATTGAGAATAAAACAGATTAGCCATGTTATATCTCAGAAGAATTGAAAATTCCACATCTTCTCTTAGCCCTTCACGATTTCTTGCAACTGCTGCGGTCTGAAAATGTCCTCTGGCTTTTCTGAATTCTTTTCTAATTACTGCAATTTTCCCCATATGGAAATTTAGATACGCCATATCTTCAATTACAAGCCATAAAAGTTCTTCTGCTTTCTCAAAGTTTCCTTTAACACCTTCGCTGTATGCATATTCAATAACAAGCAATTTATATTCATGGAAGATTTTTGCCATAAAGTCTTTATTTGAAAGCAATTCAGATTCATAGTCAGAATCCAGAATTCTCTGATAATTAATAAGAGCTTTTTCATAATTTTTATTTTTGTGATAAGTTACAGCAAGAAAAAAAGGGAGTTCAGCAGCATCAGGATTCTTTTCAAGTGTCTGTCTGAAATATTCTTCAGCTTTAGTATAATCTCCTGCTCTAAAATATCTTTTCCCAGTTTCGTAAATATCTTCCTCGCTTTTTTGGCACCCGGATAAAACAAAGCACATAACTAAAAACAAAAATAATAATTTATCAAATTTATTAATCATCAATTTTTCTCCTGAATACACATATTGAATATGAGTTTAAAATCATTTCACTACCATCAATTTTTGAATTTAGATTAAATATTAAATCCCCATTTCTTGAAATTTTAATACTGTCCTTTCCTGTGAACGCATTAATTTCATATTCATATACTGAATTTTTTATTATGTAACGTAATTCAAATCCGTCCTCACTACTGTTCAAGCCAATTATTTCATTAGAATTCCCAGAAAATATTTCATTTCTTGTTTCAGTAATTTTTTTTATAAATTTAATGTATTCCTCATCAATGTTATCCCACCATTCTGTAAGATAATCATTATTAAAATACGCTAACTTACGATTTGCCTGTGCAAGAAGTGAATCAAAATCCTTCTGCATTTCTGTTGTAAATCCCAGTCCATAGTTTAGCGGAAGATTATTCTGCACTAAAGTGTCTGCTGTAATACCATAAGCTGAATTTGGAAAAAATGCAGGTAATGCTGATTGAAACAATCTCACTTTTTTCTCTCTTGAAAAAAGGGGAACAGAATCTCCGATAACAGGCATGCCAAGCACTGCTGTATTGTATGAGCTTGTGGTTTTTAAATAATGATTAATACTGTTCATACTTTCGGTTATTACCATGAAAAGATTACCTGTATAGTAATGAAATCCATGTTTTACAGAAAGATTTTCTCCTGCCAGATTATCCAGATTTTCCATAATAAGAATAAAATTTTCCGGAAGATTAGCTGTCATCATATCAATCATATCTGATGGAAGAGCATGAAACATATCTCCTCTCAATCCATCCACTTTAAAGTTATCAACATAATATTGAGGTATCTGAGCAATTTTCTGCCATAAATCTTTTATTGGATTATTTCCATAAAAATTTGAAGCTTTTAATACTGGTTGTATGAAAAAAGGAGGTTTTTCACTGATATTATCAATTTTTTCCATAATTTTTTTATCATAATCTGAGTAAAATCTTAAAGGAGTTACATCAGTCCATGCTGGCTGTGGATCATTCACACAATCAGAAGTGCATGGCGGAGTTATTACGTTAAATTCTTTAACAAGTTCATCTAGAAAATTATGATTATTTCTGTTTTTTTCAACAAATTTTTCCCATTTTTCAGGTGCTGTTATTGAAGGAGCAAACTCAAAAAGATTAATTATTTCTTCGAGAGGAAGCCCGTCAAGAACTTTATCAATAATATCAGCTGTCATGGAAGCAGGAGAACCCAGTCCTGGAATTTCAGTCTGAAGAAGTTTAACCACTTTTTCAGTATTCTCAGGTTTTACCCAGTAAAACCATTCAGGGTTTTCGAGAATCCAGAGAGAATCTCTTGCAGCAGTTCTGGGAACCATGTCAATAAAAACTTTCATTCCAAGTTTATGTGCACATTCAACAAATGCTCCAAACTGAGTTTTAACATCACAGTCTATGGTTTTATCCTGAAGTTCCGGATCGATATTATAATAATCTTTAACAGAATAAGGACTGCCAGCATTTCCTTTCATAAATTTTGTACTTCTTTCAAAATGAGGAAGAAGCATGATTGCATTAAAATCTGTTTTCTCTGCAAGAAGTGGTAAAACTGCTATCGTTTTAAGTAATGTTCCTCTGTTTGCAGAAAAATCATCTCTGTGATTATATGAGGTAAAATGTTGAAGAAAAAGCTGTATTACAGAAATTGAATTATCAGAGTTTTCTTTTTTTTCAAATTTATTAATGCTTTCAAATACTTTTGTGTAAAAATCCTTTACTGAACAGTTTTCATCAACATTATACATCTTTTTCCAGTATGCTGGAATTTTATAATTTTCGCTGATATTATTGATGGTGTTGGTTATTTTATCAATATAGTTCATTTTTTCCCTTTCTTATTACATTTTTAAATTTACATTATTGACAATAGCTGGGTCAGGCCGTCCAAATTTACAAATGTAAATTTTTACTGCGCAGACCCTTTCAATATAGTTCATATTTTCCCTTTCTTACGCGTTTCACCCGCGTTTCACCCGCGTTTCATCCGCGTTTCTTTCCCGTTTCACCCGCGTTTCATCCGCGTTTCTTTCCCGTTTC
>JBAZDD010000121.1:0-6602 GCA_041654635.1 Candidatus Muiribacteriota bacterium | reverse complement strand
AATTCCAGGTTTTGTAACAAATGTTTTTCTTCCGTTGTGAATATTCAATCTTGTTATAACAGATGTAAAATAATATTTAAAAAGAATTTCATCAAATTTATCCTGAAGTAAATCCTGATAAGTTCTTACTTGAGAAGCACTTTCTCCAGTTTCATCAATTATTGGAACAACAAAATCAGAAGATTTCTGTGGAACTGGTTTATGAGAATTAGTGTTATACATTACAATTATTTCATCATTATCATCTGGTAAAAAATAAAATCCTTTAGTAAATACATTACTGATATTTGTAGTTACTTTTTTACAATTTTCTTTTTCAAAATCAACAATATAAAGGTCAACTGAATCAGGCATTGCCACAGTAAATCCAAAATATCTTCCAGTCCAGGACCAGTCATAATCAATTATTTTTAAATTCTGAGGCATACCTTTTATATTAATTTTGCGACCATCATGATGAAAAAAATCAAAATGAGTGTAAAATAGTGTTTTATATTCAGAAAAATTATTTCCATTAATTCTTACACCTGCAAGTTTCACTACGTCAACCATCAAGTCTGAAAGGTCAGGTATTGATTTATAAT
Source organism: Candidatus Muiribacteriota bacterium (assembly GCA_041654635.1). Classification (GTDB taxonomy): domain Bacteria; phylum Muiribacteriota; class Muiribacteriia; order Muiribacteriales; family Muiribacteriaceae; genus JBAZDD01. The sequence goes on along the minus strand of JBAZDD010000121.1, from coordinate 6,018 downwards.
GAACTTCGGCATATCTTTCAGCTCTAACACTCCAGGAAATAACCGGTGTATCTGGAGCAGTAACAATATCAACAATATCAGAATGCGGAGTTTTATACCCATTTGCATAAATAAGCATTGTTGAAATAAATAGAATAAATAAAATAAAAACTCTTTTCATAAAACTCTCCTTAAAATGCGTAATCTTCCCCAAAATAAGAAATTTTAAACGCATAATTTGAATTAATAATCATTTAACAGTATAATAATAATAAGTTTATAATTCAAAATTTTTTTTATTCGTTGGGGGTTTTTACTGATGACTAACGTTGATGAAAATACAGTTTACACTATTTATACTAAATTGATTGAAGTTGCAAGAAATCGAGGTTTGATTACATATTATGAGCTTAATAAAATCTTACCTAACAAAAATTACAAAAACTTTCTCAATCCTTTCCAGCCCTTGTTTGATAACCTTAATGCGTTAAATAACCAATTGCATGAGGAAAAAAAACCACTTATAACTTCGCTTGTTATTAACAAAAAAACCGGAAAACCCGGAAAAGGTTTTTTTTATGTAGCAAAAGAACTGAAAATTTTTGACGGTAATCCTGAAAATATCGAAGAAAAAGATGATTTCTGGTTAAATGAAAAATTAAAAGTTTATAAATTTGACTGGAAATAATTTTTTTGGCACGCTATTTGTATATAAGGTAAATGTAGAGAAACATTTCATCGACACCGCGGGCTCCCCCACCCCCCCGCACCACGAGTGAAGTCACGCGGTGTCTCTCTCTTTTTTAATAAAATCTTGAAGTAGTTCAAAACTTTTTTTAGCTGTCATTATTCTGACACTTTGTCTATCGCCGTCAAAAACATACTTAAAAACCTCAGTTTTAAATTTAGAAGCAATTCCAATATAAACAAGACCAACAGGCTTTAGGGATGAACCGCCATCAGGACCAGCAATTCCAGTAGTAGAAATAGCATAATCAGAACAGGATGATTTTAAAATTCCTTCTGCCATTTCTGAAGCCGTCTGAATGCTTACTGCTCCATATTTCTCAATTGTATGAGGATTTACACCAATTTTTTTAATTTTGGAGTTATTTGAATAAGAAATTACACCTTCAAGAAATACAGCAGAACATCCTGGTATATCAACAATTGAAGAGCATATAAGTCCACCAGTCAAAGATTCAGCAACACTTAATGATTTTCCTTTATTTTTCAGTTTTATTATGATTTTTTCAGATAAATTTTTTAACTGTTCCAAGAATCATACCCTAATTCATATTAAAATAACGCATGAGAAATTTTTTAAAATGATTGTAATAAACATTGTGAAATTCCTCATAATCAAGTATTAGTCCTGTTTTATACATTGCGCTTATAAGTTTGTCTTTTGAAGAAGCATTTACATTTTCAAATATAAGTTTTCGGAAAAAATCCTGTTTAGCATATTTATCAACAATAATTTCATCAGCAATATAATGAATAAATAAAAAACCAGCAGCATAGCAGTGATGCAAGTCTGGATTTTTAATATCAAAATAATCCATCATGCCATCAAAAGGGTCGAGCAGCTTACCTTTTACAAGATCTTTTTTAAGAATTGAAAACTGCCACTGAATATAACTGTCAAGTTCTAAAGTTCTGTTAATGTAAACAGCATAATGTGCAAGTGCCTCATTTACAGCTCTGTCCTTGAAATTTATCGGATCAGGATTAACATTATCAAAAATATTATGAAAATATTCATGCGCCATAGTTCCGGTTGCATCAACAAGATTCTGCTTTGAATCCATGGTTAAATAATCATTTTTATTCATAATATTAAATTGAAACCAGTAATATCCTTGAATAGGCTGAGTGTATTCATCAACTTCCATTCCATAATAAAACCAGTCTCTAATATTTGAAATTAAAATTATAAATCTTTCGTTATTATCAAGGTCTGAAGGTGGTCCAAAATATTCTGTAATTATTGGGTAAATTTCCTCAAATTTTTGAAAAAGTGCATCAACATATTCAGTAGTTGGCATGGCATTAGAATCAAGACCATTTTCAACAAATACATAACTATGTTTTCCTTCTCTTACACAGGTGAAATTTTGAAGATAATAACCATCTTCAAGATTTTTTTCACCACGGACAACATCAAACTGCCAGAAAGTATGCTCATCACCGTAATGGAAAAACTGCCCTGAAAAAGTCGGTAAACATAAAAAACTTATTATTAAAATAATCTGTATTCTTTTATTCATAAAGAAAATATATCAGAAGGTATTTCAAAAATCAATAAATAATAGTTTCAAAGTTTGAAATCATATTTTTATATCCCGACATTTTATGAACAATTAATCCAAAAATTTTTTATTTAAACAAAAATCTAAAAGATTAATAGTAAAAACACCATTTCTATTTACTTTATTTATTTTATCCATAGATATAACAAATTTTGGATAATTATCTGAAATTTGTTCAAGAACAGAAAATTCTCTTTCAATAACTTCTTTAGTATTCAACATATAACAAACTTGAATATAAACTTTAATACCATTTTTTTCAGCAATAAAATCAACTTCTAATTCTTCTTTCTTTCCTATACTGACAACATATCCACAACGAATCAACTCAAGATAGACAACATTTTCTAACAATCCCGAAATATCTTCGTTTCGATATCCCACAAAACCATTTCTTAAACCAATATCACCCATGTAATACTTACTGAAAAACTCAAGATACCTTTTCCCTTTAATATCATAACGTTTTGCAGAAAAAACTAGAAAAGCTTCCTCTAAATAACTGAGATAATTCTGAACAGTATCTACAGTGATATTTATTCTCTGAGATTTCAAAAAATCTGAAATGTTTTTTGCCGTAGTCAAATTTCCACAATTATCAAAAATAAATTTTGTAATACTTTTTAAAACACTGACATTTCGAATATTATTTCTTGAAATAACATCTTTCAGTAAAATTGAATCAAAAAGAGAATTAAGATATTGATAAATCACTTCTTTTTCAAACTCCATATGATGTATTCCAGGTAACCCACCATATTGTAGATAATTTTCAAACTCAATATCAATATTAATATTTTTTGAATTTTTCTTTCTGAAATCCAAAAATTCAGTAAAACCCAAAGGTAAAACATTTATTTCGATATATCTTCCGGTAATTAATGTAGATAATTCAGAAGAAAGCAGGTGGGCATTTGAACCAGTTAAAAACAAATCCCCAGTATTATCGGTAAGAAAAGATGAAACGGCTTTCTCCCATTCGGATATTTCTTGTATCTCATCAATAAAAATATAATATTTGAAATTGGAGTCTTTTGATTTTTCAGAAACATATTTATAAAGGTCTTTATAATCTTTTATAAAATCAAATCTCAAAGATTCTTTATTTATGTAAATAACTTTAATCTTCGGATTATTAACAGAAATTTCTTCAATTATCATTTTTAAAATAGAACTTTTTCCACTTCTTCTCATTCCAGTAATAATTTTTATTATAGGTTTATCAACAAATTTAAAAATATTTTCAAGATAAAATGGTCTTTTAATAATATCAAACACGCAACACCTCATAAAATAAGTTTCGATTATACTCTAATCTTTTAAAGATTATCATAAAAGTTTCGACTATACAAGAAACTTTTTAAGATAAAAATGTTTTTAATTACATGAGTTACTTGAGTTACATGGGTTACTTGGGTTAACTGAGTTTTTAACTCACAACCCACAACTCTTCTAACTCAATTAACCCTCAACTCATCTAACTCTATTGTCAATCCGAATATACTTTTTAAATTTTTTTACATTATTTTCATATTTTACATTCATAAGTATGAGCTTTTTAAAATTAAAAAAAAATACATTATTTTTTTCATCAGTTAAATAGTAAAAATCATTTTTGTTTTCGACTTCTGGTAAAATATCAGAAATATTATAATCAACAATTTTGGATTTATTCGGAAAGACTGTAAACCTTGGAATTGACATTAGTGCTAATAAAAAATATAAAGCAAGAAACAGTAAAATTTTATTTCTATATTTCACCATTGTTAAACTCCTCAAAAATTCCAATAAATCTATAATTGAAAGAATATATTATAAAAAAAGGTGAATTTTCGTTATTTTCGTTTTCTATTTCAAATACATACAATCTTATAGGCTCTGTAGCAGAATATGAAATAATATTTTTATTTGATAAGTTAAAATTATCTAATTCTTCTGCTAATTTAAAATTTTTAAGATAGAACTGAGAATATATTATGAGAAATTTATCACTCATAATAAAATTAATAGATATAATCAAAAATATTGATATAAGAATTTTTTTAATATTTTTTTTTGTAAAAAACAATAAATTAATTATTATCAGAGCAATTATTGGAATTTTAAAAATCAATAAATAATAGTTGATAATCTCTGCTGTTTCAAAGTTTGAAATCATATTTTTGTAAAACTCCATTTACGTTCACATTTTTAACGGTTCATAAAACGGGGTCATATCACCATAAATGCTCATTTCTTCAAAGTTTATTGAAATATATTTTTCTCCATCAACTTTAAGTTCCCCAGTTAAATCTGGATAACCATCCTTTTTAAAAATTAAAGTATATTCTCCTGATTTTAATCTAACATTATCAAAAAGACCTAATACAGGTATTTTTTTTCCGTTAAAAACATCAATATCAACTCCAGTTGCAAATCTTTCACCTTTAATCGACGATTCCGTTTCAATCATTTGACCGATTTTTAATTTTAAAAATATTTCTGCTCCAATTTCATTTTCTAAACCATCTATATAAATATCAAATCCTGGTGGGAAAAACGAGTTAAAAAACCAATTAATACATACAAAAAAAGCAAAACTACATATAAATGTTATAATTACTGTATTAAAAGTTTTCATTAATAATACCCACACTTTCCGGGATATGGTGGTTTTATTGTTATTAAATATCCTTGTTCCATTAAGTCATCTGCTGTCATTCCACAATTATTTATCTTCTCTTATTTTATGGGAAAAATTCATATTAATTATTTCGTCAATTAATTTAAAATCCCTTTTTATGTAAGCATTTAATAATTCACTGTAATTTTTAATGTAAATTTCTAAAATATTGTTGGTATTATCAATTTTAAATATTACTTTTATATCATTATCTATTTTTTCAAAATTCTGGTAAATTAAAACATTTTTAATTGCATATAATTCAGCTTTATTCCTAAATAAATCTCTTGGACTGAAACTTGGATATGATTTTTGATAAAAAAATAAAATTATTGTTAAGAAAATAATAACTAATACTATTAAAAATTTAGTTTTCATATATATTATTTCCTCTTTATTTTTTGTTCATGTTCATTAATCATTATATCAATAGCAATAATCTCTTGTTGTATTTCACTTTTATATTTATTATCCAATGTAACATTATTTAAGATATAATTTAAATACTTTTTTTGTTCTTCATAAGCTTCTATCTCAAATTTATGAATATTACCAATTGGTGGTTGAAATGAATGGGTATGTTCATGTATTCTAAAACCTTGCTGAACATAATAGTTATCAATGTTTTTAAATCTTTTAAAATAAACAATAAAAAAAGGACCAAAAGCAGCAGCATAATCATTCAAAATTTTTTCATCTCGAACGAAATGAATGAAAGGAAAATTTATATCTGTGTATATTCCAGTTAATTCCGTTTGCAAATCTAATGGAAATATTCCAAATATTTTTCTTATTATTGGACGTTCATTACACCAACCCCAGGGGTCGGTGTATATGAGTGGATTATTTCCTACGTATGTGTAATCGTTTAGCTGTAATGGATTATATATCACTGCTGGGTTGCCTGTTATAAAGCCTGCTTCATTGAATTTGTCTCTTTGAGTGAAACGTCCAAGAGTTGGATCATAGTATCTTGAACGGTAAAAATATAAATCTGCTATTTCATCAAATTCTCTGGATGTGAATCCAAACGCTGGGGTCTGTGCCGCTCCCAAATTTAAACTT
>JBAZDD010000120.1:0-6619 GCA_041654635.1 Candidatus Muiribacteriota bacterium | reverse complement strand
TGCTTTGAAAAAATTTTTCATATCATAAAAAACAGCTGAAAGATTTACAAAAAAATCATCCCCAGTAAGATTATACGATTTATTCCATACTTTTTTATTCTGAACATCAAATAATTCTGCTGAAAAATTAAATCTCATGCTTTTAAGAAGTTTATCTTCATCCTGCAATGTGGACTGAACATTATTAAAAGCAGTCTGAGGATCAATATCAAGAAACTGAGTCCAGTATTGAGTAAAACGGGAGCCGATTTCTCTTAAATCAGAAAACATTATGTAATCAGCATTAAAATGTTGAAAAAGCATGGTTTTTGCAACCTGATTATTTTTGAGTTCTTCAGGTTTAATACCTGTCTGATTTATTCTCATCATAGTCTGTAAAGGGTCAATAAACTCAACCTCACATCCGGTTGAAGAAAGAATATAACTCAGAGAAAATAAAATCCCTTTTGAAAAAATTACATTCATGTCATTTTTAGAGTTTATATTTGTTGGAATTATTATAATTTTTTTACTCTGAGATATTTTATAATCAACTGATTGAGAAAAAACAGCTGTATTAATTATTATAGCAAAAAGGAGAAACAGATTTAAAAATTTCAGTTTTTTCACATTCACCTCCGGCTTACTGTACCGTCTGGTCGGTACAGTGTTATTTTATTTCAATAATTTTACTATGTCAAGAAAAAAATTCATTTCATTAAATCTCAACTTTCAACTTTTGTTACAATTAATTTAACTTCTTCTTTTCTTGTAAATTTTTCCAAAATTTCCGCAGACTTTATTTTAATTGAAGTTACAAGATGAAAAATCACCGGAACAACGACAAGAGTTAGCACAGTTGCAAAAGTAACGTTGCTTAAAAAAACAATTAATAAAAACACTGCGATTTTCTCGCGTTTTATTCCCGATTTTTTAAGAACTCTCCAGCACAAGAAGCTTCTCTTTATAAAATAATCCAGGACCAAATTGACCTGAATCGCCATTCTTCTTGATTACTCTGTGACATGGAAAAATTAAAGGCAGTGGATTTTTTGCCATACAGTTCCCAGCCACTCTTGGACTTTTTATATTAGAAAGAGCTGCAAGTTCAGAATAACTGACGGTTTTTCCATACTCTACCCTGTCTTTTAAAGTAAATAAGATATGTTCATAATTTTTTGTTAAATTTAACAACAAATAATCAAAAGTAAAATTTTTTCTTTTACCTTCAATATATTCACTAATCTGCTGTTGAACTAGATAAAGATTTTCTGGAAGATAATCAAAATCACCTGGCGGATTTGCAAAATCACCCGGGAATTGCAGCCCGACTAACTTATTATCCAAAAATTCGCCTTTAAAATCGCCCCATATAGTTTTAATTAAAAAATTGTTCATTTTTCATAAGTTCAATTACAGCTTTTTCCTTCATTTTTGCTTCCACCATTATATCATATTGAGAATGGACTGGGATTTTTTTCAAAATTGAAATAAATTTTCTAAAATCTGTTTTTCTTATGTAATCAGTATGCGGACAGCCTTTATTGCTCTTTCTACTGGATAAATGAAAAACAGGTATATCTCCCTTCCATGTTTTGACAACTTTTTCAATAATTTCTTCTAAATTTTGATAAGGTTTCTGACACGGAGTATTACATATATGATGAAGAATATCAAAAACCACTGGAATATTTATTTTTTCTGATATTTCAAGCACATCAAAAACATCAAAAGATTTATCATCATTTTCTAAAATCAGCATTTTTTTTGCCAGTGGTGATAAAAGCTCAAAATTTTTTATAAAATCTTTTTTTGCTTTTTCTTTATCACCATATACACCGCCAGTATGAATAACTATTTTCCCTTTATCAGGATGTATTTTATCTAAAAACCGAGCATGATACTCAATTTCATCAACAGCAGTTTTTACAACTTCCATTCTTTGAGAATTCAGCACCGTATATTGCCCCGGATGCATTGTGAAACGCATATTTGTTTCATCTGCCAACTTTTTTAAAAAATTCATCTCTTTTTTAAAATCATTCTCCCAGTCAAAATTAAATTGTTTATGCGAAGCCAGAGGAATTACTTCTGAACCAATTCTGAAAAAATTTATGTTATTTTCCCTGTTCCACCGGATTATATCTTCTAAAGATTTCAGATTATAACTGACTGTTTCATAATATTTATCATAATTAAGATTTTTTAACCGGAATGTTTTATTAGTGGTTTTTTCCAGCGAAGTATTAATACAGGCATATCCTAAATATCGTAAATTCATTATTAAATTATAGTATAAAAAACTTTAAAACTCCATTTTATTCAACAATTCTTAAATCAGATTAAAACCCTTGATTTAATTAAGTAATTTAATTATTATACAAAAATGTTTGATTTAATATTAAGTATAGCATTTTCAGTATTAATAGCGGTTGTACTTCGTTTTAACACAGGTAAAAATATTGCTCAGATTTTCTGGGGGAATTACTTTGTCGCTTTCACATTCAGTCTTTTTCTATATAAAGGTGAAATCCCTTTACAGATAACACCTGAACTGCTGTGCGGAATATTGACAGGATCGCTGTTTTTAATTAATTTTTTTCTTTACAATAAAAATATTGGAATTAATGGATTATCTCTTGCTGTAGGTGTTATGCGAATTTCGCTTGTGCTGCCTGTAATATTATCTATTATTTTTTTTGCTGAATCGGTTGAATTATTTAAAATACTTGCGATAGTAATAATTTTAACCGCGTTTTATAATCTTTCAGGAACAAAAAAACCAGAAAACTTCATTTTTCTAATTCTTTTATTTATTACAACAGGAACAACCGATTTCACTTTGAAAATTTATGAATATTTTTATTCAAGTGATATGAATCTTTTCTTATTTTTTGCCTTTCTTTCAGCATTCATAATAAATACGGGGATTGTAATAAAACAGAAGAAAAAAATAGAATATAAAAATCTTTTTATAGGTGTGCTTGTAGGATTCCCTAATCAATTGACAGCATTATACTTTTTAAAAGGATTAAATACTGTTCCTGCTTCAATAGCTTATCCGTTCTTTGGATCAGGTGTTGTAGTATTATCACTAATTCTAGATAAACTAATCTGGAAAACCAAACTATCCTTTAAACAAAAGATAAGCTTCGGTTTAATGATAGCCGGAATAATCCTTCTGAATATCTGAAATCAATCCACAATGGACGATCTGACCCCAAGAAAATCCAATATTGATATAGCTTCTGGGGGATTAGTTACTTTTGAAAATCTGTAAATTAATATTTTTTTATCAACATCATTAATGTCATTTAATGCTTTCATTTCTCTCTGAATATTATCTTCGTTCAGCTCATAACAAACTTGAACAGCTATTTTCTGCTCGCGATTTTTTGCAATAAAATCACATTCGTTAGAATTTTTGATATAAAATAAATCAAATTTTTTTCTTAATAACTCACATGCGACAAGATTTTCAAGTAATTTACCATAATCCTCTGATAATGAATAATTCACCGCAGATAAAATCCCAGTATCATAAAAATAAACTTTTTTATTATGACTACGACGCTCCGATAATGAAAAAGAATACTTTTCAACAGTTTTGAATAAATATATATTTGAAACATCGTCATAAAGAGAATAAATACTCTGTTTAGAAATTTTCCCACCCTGACTTTTAATTTCATTATAAAGCTTATTAATTGAAAATTCTGACGAAACAGTTGATATCAGTCTTTTTAAAATATATTTTAATTGTTCAGGGTCAGAATAATTAAATCTTTCAACAATATCACGATAAATCATAACATTAAAATAATTTTGAAGAATTTCAATTTTTATTGGTTCTTCATAATTTACGATTTCTGGATATCCTCCATAAACAAGATATTCCTGAAAATAATTTTCAACAAGCGCCTTATGTTCAGGGGTTATTAATAAATTTTTGAAACTTTTAAACTTTAAAAACTCAATAAACGATAGTGGTAGTAACTCTATATTGTAATTTCTGCCTCGCAGAGAAGTTGATATATCTGATGATAGCATTTCTGAATTAGAACCAGTTAAAAAGAGTTTTCTGGTTTTGAAATCATATACTCTCCTGATGAATTTCTCCCAATTTTTAAGCAACTGAATTTCATCAAAAAAAATTATTATCTCTTTATCAATATTTTCTGGAAACAATTCATAATATGCTTGAAAAATATTATCGTAATCAAAATCCTTTTCAGAAATTCTTTCATCTTCAAAATTAATATATAAAAATTGATTTCGTTTATAACCTTTCTTTAAATACCTATCCATTATCTGAAACATGAAAAATGTCTTACCGGAACGTCTTGGACCTGTGATTGTAATAATTTTATTATCAGGAAAATTAGTTTCAACTTGTCTTTCTATAAAATCAATATCTCTAATATTACCTTCATATATGATTTTTTTTAAATTTTCTAACATTTTTCCTCCTGATAAGGAAATTATAACACAATATTTTCCTTTTGAAAAGGAAATTTCACCAACAACACCAATATCAGAACAAAACTATTTGCCTATTTTGCCAAATAGCCAAATAAAAAACATTGATTCTAATAATGATATAGAACTGTTTTTTAACAATTTTTATTAAAAACCGAATATCGAAGACCTGACCCCTAAAATGTACTGACCCCTAAAATGTACCAGAGTTTGTATGCAGATTGCTCTGTTAAAGGGTTATAAAGTGTTTTTATGTAATCGGGGTTGATTGAAAATTCTGAGTTTTTATCATGTGATTGTTGGATTAATTGTTTTTTTATAAAGTCAAAGTCTGGGGTAGAAAGCCAGTTTTTAATTGGGATTTTAAAGCCTTGTTTTGACTTCTGGAATATTTCTTCTGTTATATCTTTTTTAAATGCCTGATAAAGTATCCATTTTTCTTTATTTTGATTATAGCAGTATTCAAATGGCAGCGATAGAGCATACTTATATATTTCTCTATTCATAAATGGAAGTAAAATATTATTTTCTGTAAGTTTTTCTATTGTGTTAAGTCTGTTAAACTGATTGCAGGGTAACATTATATTAAACTGAAATTTCTGTATTTCTTTTTTTACATCAAATAAATTTTTACATTCTGTTAAATTTAAAGTATTTTCAGATTCAGTCTTGAGTTCATAATTTATTAGCTCTTTAATTTCATTATTATTCAAATATGAGGGTATATAATTCCATAAATTTTGTAATTTTTCCAATATTTCATTTGTTAATATTTCTGTAATTCCACCGAAATTTATTTTTTCTAATATGTTTTTTCTGTATTTAAAATAAAAATCCATATCAATGTATGGCTCTATCATGTATTTATAACCAAAAAAACATTCGTCCCCCGGCAATCCAAATATTATGCTCTGCCCTTTCAAGTCGGCTTTATCACATAAGAATTTAAAACTTGCCACATCCTGAGTAAGTTGTGTTATCTGATTATGATTAATTATTTCTTTTAATGTATCGCTATAATTTTTTGCTGTCATTGTTATTTCATTATTTTTAAATCCAAGTTTTTTAAGAAGTGAATCCCTATAGTTATTTTCATTGTATTTTTCTTCATCAAATTTAAGCGAAAAAATCTCTGGTTTAAATCCGTTTTCAGCAAGTGAAACTAAAATTGCGGATGAATCTATTCCGCCTGAATAAAATAATATTGGATTTTTTGATAAATTAAGATTGTTTATACTCTGATTAAGAAGTGCTTTTAATTGATTCGATTCAGCACAATAATTTTCTGAAATTTCACTTTCAAAATTAAAATAATTTATCAATTCAAAACTTTCTGATGTAACTTTTAAAATATGTCCTGGTGGAAGTTTATAAATTTTGTCAAAAATTGTTTTATAATCACTTACAAATCCATATTTTAAGAAATGAGCAATGTTTTTTTTATCAACTTTTTTTTCTGTTTTTTCTATAAGATATTTATAACTGTCACTGAAATAAATATTTTCTTCAGATTTTTTATAATATATATCACTATACCCATAAATATCCGTTATTAAATAAAGTGTTTTTGTATTTTTAATATAAATACTTGCTTTAAAAGGTAATGTAATTTCGGATAAAACTTCAAATGTTTCATGCTCTAATGCTTTATTAATAGTTTTCTGCAATAAAAAATTATCAAAATTTTGAGCACAATATATTGAATTTACTGAAATATCATTTTCAATTCCATTTTTTTCAAAATATGTTCCGTCAGATTTAAAATATCCTTTCATTTAAAAACCTTTCAAGTTCAGCATTTTGGATTTTTTCGTCTTTCAACATTTGAAGTGCCTGTTTATAATCACCTTTATCTTTTAATGTATATATAATTTCAATCACAATTTTCTGTTTATTTTCAGAGTTTTTTTCTAATAACATATTGAATATTTCAAGAGCTTTATCATATTTTTTACTTTCTCTGTATAAAACTCCCAATCTTAATTTAAATTCATCATTATCACTATATAGCTCTATTTTTTTTTGCAGATTTTGTATTAACTGATTTTTTAATACTTTTTCATGATTTTTTATATCATAATCCCCTTGTGCTGTTTTAAAAACTGATATTGTTGAAGGAACAAGTTTTTTAAACTTTTCAAAAAAATAATCGAATTTATCT
>JBAZDD010000119.1:0-6666 GCA_041654635.1 Candidatus Muiribacteriota bacterium | reverse complement strand
AACTCAAAAGATATTTCAAAAGTTTCTTTTTATCCTGAAAATCTTGTATATGAAATTGAAAAAACTAGTGACAGCACAATAATAAAATTTAATAAAACCACAACATATGTAATTGTGAAACAGTAAAGAAGAAACAGTGAGGTCGGGGTCAAGCTCTCGATCATTCGCACATTTGATAAAATGTCGTAATGTTGAGACTTGGCCCCTAAGTGAGTAAATAAGAAACAGTGAATAAGTGAGTAAACGCTTTAAACCTTCCAGTCTTACTCACCGAGGAGTGAAACTCCGGTAACCTAATCACTGTTTTTTATTCTTCAAACAATATTTTTAAAAAAAAATTTCTATATATTCTGATTTTTTTGAGGGCAGAGTTATATTGAACAGGGGAAACAGTTATTTTCAATTTGGATTTTTTATCTTCAGTTTCAATAAATTCAGCTCTGATCAAATCGTGTTGTGATGGAATCCATTGATTGATACCTGAATTATCAAGCATGATATTTGAAAATTCTTCAAATTCAGCATCAATTGGCCAAACAGAATTAATTATCCTTAAATCATTATCAAAATAAAATTCAAAATACCCATGTTGTAATTCGCCAGTGTCCTTATATAAAATATCGGGAGCTTTGACCTGACTTAAAGATGATTTTTCAAGCTCTGATAATTTAATATTATTAATTTCAATATCAAAAAAAAATTCATTATCAGTTTTTGAAACAAGTGAAATAACAGATTTTTTAGTGTCTGACGGCACAGATGAATTTAACACAGAAAACATGATTAATAAAAAAAATGTAAATCTAATATAGTTTTTAAACATAATAACATTGTACCACACTTGTTATTTTTTTTAAACAATGTAAAATTGATAATATGAAAAAATTATTATTTTTAACACTACTTGTTACAAACGTTTTATTTGCACTAGCTTCAATGCGCGTTGGTATTTTAATGCCATTTCGCGCAGAACAGGACCAGACCTTTGGTTACATGGTGAAAAAGGGGGTAGATGAGTTTTCCAAAAAAAATCCTGATGTGGAAATCAGGTATGTTTATCCAGCTTCAGATATCAGTTTTGAATCTTATGTAAAATATTTTGCAATAGGTTTTGATGTGGTATTGTGTGTGGGCTATATGTATAGTCCAGCGGTAATGAATGTGGCAAAAAAAAATCCGGACAAAAAATTTATTATTATTGATAATGTTGTTGATCTGCCAAATGTGGTTTCGGTAATTTTTGACGATTACATGGCAGCCTATCTTGCTGGTGAAAAAGTTCAGAAAATGTTTCCAAAATCAAAAAAAGGATTTATCGCAGCTAATCCAAGTTTTCTGATGGATAATTTTTATTTTGGATTTTCTAATGGAATTTCAGAAGCAGACGGAGAATTGAATTTAACAAGAGAATATATTTCTAATGATATTACAGGATTCTCAAGTCAGAATAGAGCTGAATTTATAGCTGAAGAACTTTATTCAAAAGGTGTAGATGTGATTTTGGCACCAATAGGTTCAAGCAGTATTGGTGTACTCAGAGCTGCAAAAAAATTCAATAAGCAGATAGTTGGAATTGACAGAAATTTTAATGAAATTTCAGATTCTAATGTTGCGTTTTCTATTGTAAAGCGAGTAGATCGTGCTCTGGTTGAGGTTTTATCAAAAGCAGTAAAAAAAACCGTTAAATGGGGAACAACAATAAATTATGATTTTGAAAATGGTGGGTACGAGATAAAATAAGTGTAACAAGCTGTAACTTTCATTAATGTCCTAAATAGCATAAAATATTATTAGGAGAGATAATTAAAGGGGGATTTTTATATGAGAAAAGTTTTTGTAATGCTGCTGATTACAATGTTCTGTCTTTACGGATTTGCAAATTCATATCAGATAAACGAACGAGATATGATGTTTGAACTGCTTAATGGAGTAGCTTATAATGCTCAGACATTGAACAGAGGGAGCGAAGCAGTAGAAGGTATTTATGAAATTCTTTCAATTTTAAAAACAGATGGAGAAGAAGCTTTTGGTCTTATCCCAAGTTTAGTCACTGAAATAAGCAGATTGAATGAAAATGATGGGAATATTCAAAATCTTGAAAATTTAATGGATATGGCGCAGACTCTTGTTTCTTTAACTGAAAGAGAAAGCTATATTGATAACATGACAACAATAAGTGGAGTTACAAGAGGTGTAAGAGCTGAAAAATCAAATGTAGAAAATGATTTCGAAGAAACAAAATATGAAAAAATCAAAGGTAAAGTATTAGACAAAATTCTTGATTTAAAAGTTGATTTTGATGTAAAACTGCTTGACCTTAACATAGCAGAAGGTATAAGTCTTGCTGCAAAATATAAATGGGGTCTTGAACCTTCATATAATGATGGATATTTTACAAGAATTGATGCTTTCACAGTGGGTGGAAATATTAAAGTAGGTGATGTAATTAAAGATGCTTTTAATGCTTCTTTACCGCTTTATCTTAATATTTCTGCAAATCAGGAAATAATTTTTGCAAGACAGTTTAAAGAACAGCTTAAAGCTGCAACTGCATTGCCTGTAAATCCAATAAAAAAACTCCCAATTAATGCTGAAAATGCAGCAAACCTTGATATGGGTGATTTTGTAAGTATTCCAGCAAAAATGTCCATAGTTGTTGGTGCATCGGCTGGTTTTGGTGGAGGCATATCTGGCTCAATAAATACATATTATATGCTTTCTGGTGATTTCAGAATAAACGTTTTAAAAATTGATCAAGATAAAGTAAGAGTAAAACTTATCGGAATGAGAAGAAGCGGTTATGGTGCAGGAGCTTCAGCTGGTTTCAAATTTGATTTATTTGGTATAAAAATTCTTGATAAAGGTATTGGAAAAATTATCGATACAAACATAATCAAAATTAATCATCAGAACATTGATGGTGAAAATTTTTCAGTTGACTATGTGTTTGACTTAAGACATCAGGATGCAAGAGATGCGTATGACAAATTCATGAACGCTAATCTTAAATTCAGACAGGCTCCAACTTTAAATCCTTTTACACAGGAAGAAGACCTTGCTGTTGAATTCTTCAATAACCTTGCCGTTGCTGAAAACGTTTATCAGGAAGATAGAGGAAAAGATGAACGTCAGAGAAGAGTTAACAGAATTTTTAAAGCTTCCAACTTTTTTGAACAGGAATCTACAAATATAAAAATTGGATTCAATCTTATTAAATTTACCAGAGGAAGAAGCTTTATCGAAAACAGACTTGCAGTATTTGATCAGGACAATATAATGGATAGATATTTTATTCCTGTATATCAGATTAACAAAGAAAATAAATTCCTTTTCGGTGTTTGGAATTCAAGAGAAACTCATAATACTTATGCACTTTTTAACACTGATATGCAGTGGAATATCAGAAACATGGAAACATTTGTTTTAAACAGAAGAATGTATGATAAAAAATTCTACGCAAGAGAATTAAGAAGCCTTAGAGAATCTGTAATCAACTCTTTAGGTCCAATAGCTGCAAGAGCAGGGATTGTTAATAATTTCCCAACTTCTTCAAGTAAAGTAGAAGATATGAGAATGGAATACAAAATGGTTTTAAGCCAAAATACGATAAACAGTGTATTAAATCCAAACAATATTAGGGATGAAATTTTCTGGGTTGCAATGTATAACACAATGCTTGATTACAAAAACGAACTTTATCTTTGGGTTGACCACAATAACAACAATGATTCAAGTCATGACAGTTATTGGTCATACAACAAAAAAGGTTTTGGACCAAATAAAATGAAACTTTTCAAACATTTTGAAAAAGAAAGATGGGGGATTGATAAGTGGAGAAATCTTGAAAGGTTTGAAAAATTGTTTGCTGAAATGGTAAGAGAAACAAATCCAAACAAAAAAATGGAAAAATATAACAAAATTTACAGAACCGAATTTTATAGAACATTTTTCCAGAGATTAACAATTGAAATTGCTGAAGTTACAAGAATTCCTTATGATTACAAACTTGATTTACATGTTAGAGCAAGAGGTATGAATACTTACACAGTATCTCATGGAAATCTTTCAATAAGTGAAAAACTTTATAATCACATTAACAGAATGGTTTCACACATAACAGATACAAGTTATGATATGTTTGATGTAATTGAATATAGAGACTGATATAGAAACGCGAATGAAACGCGAATGAAACGGGGATGAAACGCGAATGAAACGCGAATGAAACGCGAATGAAACGGGATATATAAAAAAGGGGCGGATAATCCGCTCCTTTTTTTTACATTATCAAAAAAAAATGTTAAAATTCCCTCATTATTATTTCTGGAGGATAAATGGTTGACAACACAAATATAAAAAGAATAGCAATAAGCACAGGTGGGGGAGATGCTCCAGGATTAAACGCAGTTATAAGAGGAGCTGTAATCAGTGCTATCAATAGAGGCTGGGAAGTTTTAGGCATAAGAGATGGATTTAATGGACTTCTTTTTCCTGAAAGATATACTGATGGTGGATTAATCCGAATGACAGAAGAAAAAGTATCCGGGATTACACATATAGGTGGAACAATTATTGGAACAACAAATAAGGGGAATCCGCTCAGATTCCCAATCAAAGATAAAGATGGAAATATCCAGGAAGTGGACAGAACTGGTGAAATAGTTGAAGCCTGCCGCAGAAAAGAAATTGATGCTGTAATAGCAGTTGGTGGAGATGGTTCTCTTGAAATAGCTCACGCTCTAGGCGAAAAAGGTTTGACAGTAGTTGGTGTTCCAAAAACAATAGACAATGATCTTGAAAAAACAGTTATGACATTTGGATTCGATACAGCAATTTATTTTGCAACAGAGTGCCTTGACAGACTTCATTCAACAGCTGATGCTCACCAGAGAGTTATGGTGATTGAAGTAATGGGCAGATATGCAGGGTGGATAGCTGTAGAAACCGGCATTGCAGGCAATGCGGATGTTATTTTAATTCCTGAAATTGATTATGTTGAAGATAAAGTTGTAGAAAAAATTCTTGAAAGAGAAAAAGCTGGCAAAAAACATTCACTTGTCGTTGTAGCCGAAGGTGCAAAACCATGTGGTGGGCAATATTCAATAGTATCAGAAGAAGCTGGAAGAAAAGAAGTTTTAGGTGGTGTTGGAGAAAAAGTAGCTCACATGATAGCTAAAAAAACCGGAAAAGAAACTCGAACAGTAGTGTTAGGACATTTACTCAGAGGAGGAACACCAACAGCTTTTGACAGATTGCTATCACTCAGATTTGGTGCAGCGGCAGTAAGAGCATTAAGTGAAGGATATTCAGACATTATGGTAGCATTAGACCCTCCTGCGGTTAATTATGTGCCGCTTGCAGAAGTTTCAGGTAGAATGAAATTTGTCCCACTTGATTCTGATGTAATGATGACAGCAAGAGAACTGGGGATAAGTTTTGGTGACTGATAATAACACTTTAAATTATGTATATATATCACCACATTTTCCGCCAAACTTTTATCTTTTTGCGGTAAATCTTGCAAAACATGGTGTAAATGTTTTAGGCATTACTGATATGAATGATTCTGATATAAATCCTGCATTAAAACATGCAATGAAAGCACATTATCGTGTAAATTCTTTATCAGATATAAATGAGCTGAAAAATGCGTGTCATTATTTTACTCATCATTTTGGAAAAATAGATTTTGTTGAATCTCATCTTGAATCCTGGCTCGAAAATGAAGCAAAATTAAGAACAGAGTTTAATGTTGAAGGAATAAAAATAAATGATATTCCAAATTTTATAAGAAAATCAAGAATGAAAAAAATCTTTCAGAATGCTGATATAACTACATCAGCTGGAATTCTTATAAAAAATAGTCAGGATTTGCTGGATTTTGTATATGAAAATAAATTCCCGGTGATTGTGAAACCAGATATTGGTGTTGGTGCAGGAGATACCTATAAAATATCAAATGATGAAGAATTAAACAGATTTATCAACAGCCATGATATACATAACAGAGATTTTTTTGCAGAAAAATTTATTGAAGGAACAATTGAAACTTTTGATGGGTTGGCAGATAAAGATGGAAACATTTTATTCTGCACTTCACTTGTGTATTCAGGAACTCTTGAAATGAAAGAAGGAGCAAAATTTTATTATCTGAGAAAAGAAATGCCTTCAGATTTGGAATTAGTTGGTAAGAAAACAGTGAAAGCTTTTAATATAAAAGCAAAATTTTTCCACATAGAATTTTTCAGAGATTTCAATAATAACCTTTTCGGACTTGAAATAAACGTAAGACCTCCAGGTGGGTTTACTACAGATATGATTAATTTTTCAGCAGATGCGGATATATATAATGAATACGCGAACATGATTAAAAATAATTCATTCGATACTGATTTTAAAGTAAAATATTATACAGGCTTTTTTGCACGGGAAGACTGGAAAACATATATTTATACGTATGATGAAATATTTGAAAAATACTGGAAAAATATAGTGTTTTCAGGTCGAATCCCAGATGTTTTTGCCCCGCTTATGGGAAATCAGGGATTTATTGTCAGAGCAGAAACCTATGAAAAAATCACAGAAATTTTCAAATACCTTGATAAATCAGTGTAATTTACACATTTAAAAATTAACTTACCCATTAAAATGCTCATAACTCGAACA
>JBAZDD010000118.1:0-6680 GCA_041654635.1 Candidatus Muiribacteriota bacterium | reverse complement strand
CAAAAGCAAAATAATAAATCTGTTAAAGAACTTTTTAAATATCTTAAGGGAAAATCATTTGTTTTAAATAATTCTGATGTAGATAATCTTGATAAAGATTTATTACTTATTTGGAATGGATACGAACCTAAAAAAACGAAAGATTATATAAAAGAAATTGATAATGTAGAGAGTATTAAACAAATTACTGGTGAAGAAAAGGAAAGGTTGCAAAAATATCGAGTTAATCAGGGATTATTTAGAAAAAACCTGATTAAAGACAGGAATAACAAGGATATTGTTAAATGTGATTTATGTGAAATTGATATTCAAGAATTATTAATTGCCAGTCATATAAAACCATGGTCAAAATCAGACCGTGAAGAAAAATTAGATGTTAATAATGGATTATTATTATGTCCTATGCACGATACCCTTTTTGATAAAGGTTTAATATCATTTGAAGATGATGGAAAAATAATAGTATCTCAAAAAATTAAGCAGGAAAAATATGCAAATTTAGCCATTAAATCAGATACGAAATTAAAAAAATTGAATACTGGTATAGTTAAATATTTGAAGTGGCATAGAATAAATTTGTTCAGTAATTCTTAAATTTTAAAAAAACAAGGTGGATATTTTATGGATATTAAAGCAGCTGTAAAAAATATTTCTCAGCTTAAAGATTATTATTTCTTTGTTCCTGATTATCAACGTGAATATGTTTGGGAAGCTGATGATCAAGTTGAGCAATTTATTATGGATATTGATAATGAGTTTGATGGAAAGGTTGAGATTAATTCGCAAAAGAGTTATTTTATTGGTTCAATCATTATTGTAAAAAATAATGATAAATTTGAAGTAATAGATGGTCAACAAAGACTTACTACGATTGTCATTTCTTTATGTGCTTTTAGAGATTTATTAGATATTCAAGAGAATAAATCTTCTTGTAAAAATTATTTAAAAACTATTGAAGAGCTACTTTCTAATTTTGATATGGTTTTGGGTAAAACTGAAGTTAGATTAGAATTGCAGTATGAAGAAAGTAAAGATTATCTGACCAACTTAATAAATAAAATAAAATGCACGGAAGATGAAACACCATCAATAAAAAAAATGAAGCAAGCTTATGATAATTTATATAAACATTATAACTTTTATTTAGAACAAAATTTAGAAAGTCTTCTTAAGTATGTAAGGTATTTTTTAACTAAAATCGAATTAGTTGTCCTTGAATCAGAAAATTTAAGCAGTGCACTTAAAATTTTTGAAACTATTAATCAGCGTGGCGCTGGATTAAATGCTATGGATTTAGTTAAAAATCTTTTGTTTTCAGAAGCATCTGAAGATAAGTTTCATAAGATTAAAGGAATCTGGAAAGAAATTATGAAACAATTGCATAAATGCAAGGAGGATTCTAAACCATTGCGTTTTTTACGATATTTTCTTATAGCGCGTTATCATGAGGGGATTATTAGAGAGGATGAAATTTATAAATGGTTCATCTCAGAAGTAGGGAAAAATGTTACTGAATATGAGAGTGATCCTTTATTATTTGCTAAAGTGTTAGAGAAAGCTGCAAAACGATATTCAAATTTAGTTAATGCAACAATTTTAGTAAAAGAAGGTGGGGATTATCCTAGTGTTACAAATATAGGATTTATTAATAAGTATATGTCAAGGCAACATTTGATTTTATTATTAGCATTGGATTTAAATGCAAAAAATGAAGTTATCGAATATTTAGCTCAACAAATTGAAAGCTTTTTTTTCTATAGTAATACTATGGGTATACAGGCCAAAGTTAATGAAGTTTTATTTGCTAAATGGGCTAAAGAATTGAGAGGCAAAAACTCAATTGAAGAAATTGAGAAAATTATAGAAAAAACATTTGTCCCATACATAGCTTCCAAAATCCCACAATTCAAAAATGTATTCCTGAATATTACTCATATTAAATATAATCCTGTTTATAGATTGCGATATATTTTGGGTAAAATGGAAAATACTGTTTCTGAAAAAGCAAATTTGCCATTGAATGGGAATGATTTTTTTTCCAATCTTCAGATTGAACATATATTACCAAAAACACCAAAAGATGGTTTTATCACAGATGAATTTTCAGATATAGAGGATTATAATGATATGGTATCTAAGTTGGGAAATGTTTTGTTATTAGAATCTACTATTAACCAATCAATTAATAATTATAATGATTTAAAGGCTGATTGGTTTGAAGCTAAGCAAAAAGAATATTCAAAATCAAATCTTAGAATGACAAACCTTATGAATCCTGATTTTAAAATTGGTAAAAATACAGCCACTAATAAGTTTAAAAATGATTACAATTATTCGTTTGATATTTGGGATAAAAATAATATTAAACAGAGACAAAAAATACTTATGGAAATTGCATTTGATACCTGGAAGTTTAATGGAAAGCGTATTGATAAATATGTTAATGAAATTTCAGGGGTTTAGTCAAAAAATTATTGCCTCTAATAATTGGCTGATTTTTTTTAGTAAAAAAGAAAAAACGTCAGCCTGGTGTATTAAGCTTACTGGGAAAAAATCATAATAAAAATTTATGATATTTTGGATAAATATGAAGAGTGAAGAAAATAAAATTATAAAAGATTACTTCAGGATAATAATTGACGTAAACATTTTATCAAATTATACTTATATTAATTCAAAAATTTGGGGATTAATTATATGAAAAAATTCATATCAGGAATAGTAATAATCATATTAGTTATTTTAACAACATCATCAGAAATAGTTGAATATAGTAGGTTGCAACAGAGAGGGCGAAAAGGTGAAGAATTATGGTATATACAGAATACGCAAACACCTTTCACAGGAAAAGCTTATTCATCACTTTCTAAAATTTTTAAGGATATTGACATTATTAATTATTACAAAGAAGGTGTTATGGTTAAAGAATTAACTTATGAAGCCAATACTGAGAAATTATATACTGGAGTAGCAGTTAGTAAAAGTAAACTTATCAAACTTAATTACAAAAACGGACAGAAACATGGGAAAGAGATAGTATATTACGAAAACGGGCAGATTAGTCAAGAAGCAAATTACAAAGATGGAAAAAAACACGATGATTTTATTCAGTATTACAAAAATGGGCAGATTGAAGCAAAAGTTAAATACAAAGATGGAATACGACATGGTGGTTTTATTAAATACTACGAGAGTGGGGTAATTCAAATGGAGGCTGAATACAAAGATGGACAGTTAGACGGGAAATCGATTTCATACTATGAAAACGGGCAGATTAGATTTGTTGTAGAATTTAAAGGTGGAAAATTAATTAAATAAAATTTTACTCGAAATTAAAAAATACTTTAAAAAACATACAATCTAAAATTTGGATTGAGAATTGCTGGTCGAAAAAAAGTTTCATTGAGATTTTTTAAATTTAATGTTACCATTACATAATAAAAAAAATCTGGAGGTAAACAGAATATGTTCAAAAAAGGTTTTACTTTACTTGAACTTCTTATTGTTATCGTGGTAATTGGTATTCTTGCAGCAGTTTCTGTTCCAAGACTAATGTCATTTATTGATGAAGGAAAAGTTGGTGCTACAAGAAGTGAAATGGCAGCTATAAAATCTGCTGCAAGACTGTTTTTCATGCATACAAACAGATATCCAACTCATGTTGGAGAACTTGTAAGAAATAATCTTGGTGGTGATACCGGTGCTGCTGCAATAAGCGGTTGGCGCGGACCTTACATGGAAGATGGATATGAAGAAGTTGTTAATGATGCCTGGGGTAATGAATACAGAATAATTAATCAAAGAAAAACCACTGATGGTGGTGCTACACCAATAAATATTAATGGGCAGTCATTGTTTGGTATTCTTCTTGTTTCTAATGGACCAAATGGAATATTTGATGGCGAAACAGGGTTTGGTGATGAAATAGATGATTTATTTGAATGGCTGGTTTACGACGGAGAATAAAAAATTTTTAAAATACAATGTCCAGAAAGTTTTGGTGACGGGTAGTCCAAATCTTTCTGGATTTTTTTCTTATAAGCATTCTTATAAAGGTTTTACTCTTCTGGAGCTTATTATTTCAGTATTTATTATTTCAATACTTGCAGCTTCAGTTTCTCCAAATTTTTCACGCTTTAAAAATGAGTTTGATCTTGACAGTGCACATAAAGTTTTTGTTCAGGAATTGAATACAATACAAAATTTTTCTATAAACAGAAATGAAATAAATTTTGAAGGAAAATATTTGAAAATTTTTTATGGTATTGAATTTATTTCAGATAATAATTACAGAGTGGCTTTGTTTAATCCAGATAAAAGTTTTCTTCAATATTATACAGAAGAAAAAAAATTATCAGATAAAAATAATATAAAATTTGGTTTTGAAGATAATATGCTTAATATAAAGTTTGTTATTTTTGATTGGAATGGATTACCAATTTTTGTAGATAATGAAGGGGAAATTTTAATACCGGCAGTCGATGTTCCTTTTATCAGAATTCATTCTGAAAGAGTAGCTTTTGATAAAATTATTGAGTTTAACATGATGTCAGGAAAAATAAATTATGAATAGACATGGTATTACTCTTATTGAAATACTTATAAGTATGGCAATTTTTGGAATTCTTATTATTGCTGTCACAAACCTTTTTTTTTCTGGAATTGCAGTATGGGATTATGGAGAAAAAATCAGTCGAGGGTTAACAGAAATTGAATTTTTTTTTAATAAATTGACAAATGATTTTGCATCTAACAGACCTTTTTTGTATTCAGGTGTATTTTTTTCAGATGAATACTATTTTGTGAATTTTTTTAATAATAATGATCACAGTGAAAAATTCAGTGATGATGTAAAATCATTTCTTCTTCCTTATGTTCCAGAAAGAATGGATGATTTTTTTTCAGGAACTAAAGTTAATATGCAGGATTTTCAGGATTATTTCATGTCTGATTCAGCTCTCAAAGACTGGTTTGTTTTAGGAAGTAATCGGCAGAATTGCTGGGATTTTTTTAATAAAGAAAAATGGGGAAAGTGGTTACATAACATTCCAGCTATTGACTGGAAAGATATCGGTTTGTTTACTGATAAGGGAATGATTTATTATAGTTTGGGAAATAATTCCTCTTATACTAAATACCATGGACTTGCTTTTTTTTATTCACCAGATGATAAATCTGTCAATTATTATAAAATAAATGTCCAGAATCCCGATAATATTTTATTGAGGCAACCAGAAAAAATAATTGAAAATGTTGTGGTATTTAATTTAAAATATTATACAAAGCATCACGAAGAAATACCTTTGTCTTCTGTACCTAAATTTGTACTGGCAGGTTTGATTGAATATGTTGAGCTTGAAATAGAAATTGAAGAGGACAAAGTTTTTTTGCAGAAAAAAAAGACGTTTATGTTAAATCTAAATGAAATGTAAATTTTTAATTTACTTTATAATTAAGGAGCGAAAAAAATGCCTGAAGATTTTGTAAAATTTAATAAAAAAAAGTTTTCAACAAAAGTTTTTTTAATGAAATTTTTAATTTTAATTATTCTCATTGGAATTATTTATTTTCTTTTTATGTTTGGTGTATTAAAATATGAACATTTTCAAAATATTGAAAAAATATATACAAAAACTTCCAGAATTATAAGCTCTCCAGAAAACAGCGGAAAGTTTATTCTTATTTTTCTGATATTTGTTTTGTCAAATGTTTTTCTTACATTTTTTTTACTTTCAAAAAAAAATGGTAGTTCTTCTCTTGAAGTAAAAACTACATATGCAAAAAAAGTAAAAGAATTGGAAACAAATATTTCAGGCATAAGAGAAGAAATGAATAATCGAAAAATTAAATTTTCTTCAGTGCTTCTTCGTTACAGAGAACTTCTTTCTAGTCTTGAAAAAGATAAAATAACATCGATAATTTTTAACATACTTGAAAAATCTGTAGGAGCAAAGAAAGTTTCATTATTCTTAATAGATGTTCATAAAGATGAAATTTTTATGCTTAACAGATTTGGTGGTCCTGTTGATAAAACTATAAAACTTGGAATAGAAGATAAAAATATTATTTCTTATGCAATTTCTCAGGGTAAATTTTTCAGTTCATGGGATGAAGATAATATTATAAAAAATTTAATAAAAACATCTCCGATTTCTGTAAAAACTATATCCCCTATTTTTAAAGAGAAAGTCAGTGGGGCAATAGTTATTGAAGAATTTTTTAATGAAGATTTTGAACTTGATGAAGAATCAAAACTTTTAATTACCACAACAGCTTCGCTTGCTGCAATAGCTTTTGACAAAGCTTCTGTTTTTGAAATGACTGCTGATGAGCTTCAGAGTGAAAAACAATTTTCTAAAAAACAGATTGAAGAAAAAAAAGCATTGAGAAATTCATTTCAGAAATACACCTCCCCAGCTATTGTTGAGCAGCTTATAAAAAATCCTGACATGCTTAAACTTGGTGGAAAAAAAGCTGAACTTTCAGTTCTTTTTTCTGACATAGTTGGATTTACAACATATTCAGAAAAATATCCCGCAGAAAAAGTTGTATCAATTTTGAACGAATATCTTACTGCAATGACTGACGTAATAATGGATAATTATGGAACGCTTGATAAGTTTGTAGGTGATGAAATAATGGCTGTATGGGGCGCTCCTGTGCCTCAGAATAATCATGTT
>JBAZDD010000117.1:0-6682 GCA_041654635.1 Candidatus Muiribacteriota bacterium | reverse complement strand
AGTTTTTTTCTTGAATCAGTAGAAGGTTTATTTACAGGTGCTTTTTTTTATAGGGACAGTGATATAGAATGGGGCTGGTGTTATGAACAGACAGTATCAGAAGGCGTAAGTTATTTTTACGAAAAAAGAGGGATGCTTGTTAATAGAGGTTATAAGATAGGACTGGGAAATAATATTTTTTATAAAAATGTTGAAGTTGATGTTAAAAATAAATATAATCTGACTGAGTCAAAATATATTGGAATTATTTACAGCATGAATTATTAAGGAGAATTATTAATGAAACAGAAAACTATAAAAAGTTCATTTAAATTCAGCGGTATAGGTGTTCATACAGGTAATATGGTAGAGGCTAATCTTAAACCTGCAAAAGCTGATAACGGGATAAGATTTATCAGAAAAGACATAGAACCTGAAGTTGCCATAAAAGCTGATATTAACAATGTTTCAGATGTTCTGAGAGGTACGGCATTGAAATCGGGAGATGTGGAAATATTTACAGTAGAACATGTACTTGCAGCCTGTGCCGGATTAGGTATTTATAATATGGATATAGAGCTATCTTCAAATGAATTTCCTGTAGGTGACGGAAGTTCAAAATTAATGGTTGAACTTATTGAAAAAGTGGGAATAGTTGAGCTTGATGAAGAACAGCCATGTTTTGAAGTTAAGGATATTGTTGAAGTATGCAGTGATGATACCTATATAATAATAAAACCATGTAAAGATTTTAAAGTATCGTTTACAATAAATTATGATCATCCAATGATTAAAAGTCAGTATCTTGAACTTGTAGTCGATGAAAACAGTTTTAAAAATGAAATTATGTTTGCAAGAACATTTGGGTTTTACAGAGATTATGAAAAACTTAAAAATCAGAAAAAAGCTGGAGGAAGTTCACTTGAAAACACTGTTGGATTGGATGAAACAAGTGTGCTTAACAAAGAAGGTTTGAGAGCTGAAGATGAGTTTGTAAGACATAAAATTCTTGATTTAATAGGTGATTTCTCACTTCTTGGCATGCCTTTAAAAGCCCATGTAATTGCTGTTAAAGGGGGACATGCATTAAATGTAAATGCTGTTAACAAATTAAAAGAACAGTATAAAAATTATAAAATGATGGAAATTAGTTATGATATAGATGAAATTAAAAAAATTATTCCTCACAGATATCCTTTTTTGCTTGTAGATAAAATTATTGGAGTTATAGAGGGTGAAAGAGCAATTGGGATTAAAAACGTCACAATGAACGAAGAGTTTTTTCAGGGACATTTTCCGGTAAAACCGGTTATGCCAGGAGTGCTTATAATTGAAGCTCTTGCACAGGTTGCTGGTGTTTTTATGCTTTCAAAAGCAGAACATAAAGGAAAGTTGCCATATTTTGTTGGAATTGATAATGTAAGATTAAGAAGACCAGTAAGACCAGGTGATATTTTAAAACTTGAAGTTATTGTAAAGAAAATTAAAGGAAACATGGGAAAGGTTGAAGGAATAGCATCGGTTGATGGAAAAGTCGCGGTTTCCGGTGAATTGATGTTTTCCATAGTTGAAGTGTAATATAATTATTAATTGATAAAGATTTTTTGAAAGGGACGTATATAATTATGAATCAGATTGACAATAGAGCAATAATTGAACAGGGTGCAGTTATTGGTGAAAATTGTATTATAGAGCCAAATGTTTTTATAGGAAAAAATGTCAGGATTGGAAATAATGTGAAAATCATGGCTAATGCTTATATTGCTGGTAATACCACAATTGGGGATAATTGCAGTATTTTTCCTTCCGCGGTAATTGGGACAGTTACTCAGGCTCTCAATTTCAAGGGTGGTGACAGCGGTGTAATTATTGGGAATAACAATACAATCAGAGAGTTTGCAACAATAAATGCAACTGAAGGCGGAGAAGAAAATTATACAAAATTAGGTAATAACAATCTTATAATGGCATATACCCATGTTGCCCATCACTGTATTCTTGGTAACAGAGTGATTCTATCAAATGCTGTTAACCTCGCAGGTCATGTTACTCTTGGTGATAATGTAATAATTGGTGGACTTGCAGCGCTTCATCAATTTGTGAAAGTAGGAAAGTTCACTATTATTGGTGGTAAATCCAAAGTTGTAAAAGATGTTCCTCCATATCTTAAAGTGGATGGCAATCCTGCAAGAGTAATTGGTCTTAACACAGTAGCGTTTCAGAGAAATAATTTTTCCGCTGAAAAAAAACAAACTATAAAAAATATATTCAGAGAACTTTACAGAAAAGGTAAGAACGTCAGTCAGGCCATTTCTGTGATTGAAGCTTTTAATAATGAGGTTTCAGAAGAGTATATACAATTTATAAAACAGGCTGACCGAGGAATTCTTCTTAAAACAAGTGCGTTTGATTAAAAAAATAATATTCGATTTTTTCTTTCCTCCATGTTGCATGGTTTGTGGTGCAACTGAAAGAGAATATCTGTGTAAAAAATGCAGGGATAATATATCTAAAGCTCCAGATAGAGAGTTTTCTGTCGATTTCAAAAAAAACAAGGCTTTTTCAGGTTTATTTTATCTTGGTGATTACAAAGATGTACTTAAGAATAACATTCTGGAATTTAAAATCAATAAAAATAAAATGAAATTAAACGATTTTGCCGAAAGTATTTACACTATGTTTTCTGATGAAATTAACAGAGTGGATTATATTACTTATGTTCCGGGATTTGAAGAAAAACCTTTTCATACTTCCGGTGTTGCTGAAAAACTTTCTCAGTTTTCAGGTAAACCGGTTATTAAATTACTTGTTAAAATAAAGAAAAATAAATCTCAGAAAGAGTTGAGTGGATTTGATAGAAAAAATAATGTCAGTGGTGTTTTTAAAATAAATTCTGAGATTAAAATAAAAAAACACTCGAAAATACTTTTATTTGATGATATAATTACAACTGGTTCTACAGTTAACGAAGTTTTAAAAGTGATTAATGATTTTCAGGTTTCGGTATTTTCGCTCGGAGTTACATGCTCAAAAAGCGAAGAAAAATAAAGAAAAACGAAGTTAAAAAATGATATTTTTTCAAAATCGTTTTTTTTAATTTAAAGTGGTTACCGGTGCTAACCGATATATAATATGAAGTAAAATAACAAAAAACAGAACTATTAAACGCAGAAAAAAAACAATAATATTGCGTTAAAGGTCGGATTTTTTAAAGGATTTCCAGGGGGATGTCAAATGGATATTAAAGGTATTAAACCAGGGCAATTTACACCGAATTTAGACTCTATTAAAAACAAAAAAAACGATGGTGCTAAATTCAAGAAAGAATTGGAAGCTACAAAGAGTGCAAAGTCTGATGAGATTTTAAAAGGCGAAAAAGTAGATTTATCTTCTAAATCTGAAGAAGTCAGAGAAGCAAAAAAAATCATCGACAGAGCACCAGATGTAAGATGGGATAAAGTTGAAGAAATTAAAGCAAAAATAGCGTCAGGAACTTATAAAGTTGATGCTGAAGCTATAGCTGAAAAATTTATTTCAACTGGTTTCTATAAAAATCTTCTTGAATAGTAAAGCCCAAAGTTAAAAAAAGAGAGGGCACCGGTAATGAAGACAAAACTTGTTATATTTATTAATTATATTCAAAAATTGACTGACATGCTTGAAAGTATTGTCAGGCTCAATTTGGATAAAAAAAATCTCCTTTTATCGGATTATAAAATAAATTCTCTGCTTGAAATTGTTGCAAGAGAAGAAAATTTTTCAAGACAGCTTTCTCTTATTCAGAATGATATTAATATTTTTATTGAAAGTAATTTTTCTGATTATAAACTTACTCAGAAAAATCTTACCCAGATACTTAACTGTATTTCAGAATTTAAAGAAGAACATGATGTGTTATCCCAATTGAAAAACAGAATAGATGATTTTTTAAATCAATACGGTGAGCTTAAAAAAATTAACACAATGCTTTTACAGACAGAATCTGGATATTATAATCATATTTTAAAAAATATTGAAAAAGAAACCAGCCTGAAAAAAAATACAAAACAGAGAGTAAATCTCTGCAATACTCTGGCATAAAAATATAATAAAAAACTTCACGGTAAGAGGGGGCAACACATGGCAATATCAACATTCATGGGTCTTGAAGTTGGAAAAAGAGCGCTTTCTGTAAGTAGAGTGGGTCTTGATGTTACTGCTCATAATATTGCCAATGCAAATACTGAAGGTTATACCCGACAGCGCGCCGAACAGATAGCGTCTTCTGCTTATGCAGCTCCAAGTATGTTTGCTTCTGCTTATCCAGGTCAAATCGGAACCGGTGTTGAAATTTTTCAGATTCAGAGAATAAAACTTGATTTTTTTGATAACCGAATTCAGCATGAAACTCAACAACATAACAGATATAAAAATTTATATCAGAATCTTCAGCAGGTTGAATTGCTACTTAATGAGCCTTCAGATAATGGAATACGTTCTGTTATGGATAAATTCTGGCAGTCAATGATGGATTTAAGTAATGATCCGGAAACTCCTGCAACCCGACGAGTTGTTATAGAAAATGGTATTGCACTTTCAAATTCTTTTTCCCAGATGACTGATGAAATGACAACACTGAGAGATAATCTTAATACTGAAATAATTCACAGAGTAGGCGAAACAAATAGATTAGTTGAAGAAATTGCGGAATTAAACAAAAAAATTGCAAGTATTAAAAATATGAACGACAATCCAAATGATCTTCTTGACAGAAGAGATTTACTTCTTGGAAAGCTTTCTGAATTAATAAATATAGAATCTACATATAAAGGAACTGATGATGAGCTTGTTGTTTCGGTAAATGGAAGACCTATTATTCAGGGACAGTATTATAACAAGCTTGTTGCAATAGAAAATCGTGATAATGAAGATATGGTTGATGTAAGATGGGAAAAAGACTACACACCACTTTCTTCAAATGAAAATATTTTAACTGTATTTGCAAATTCATCAGCTTCAAATCAATCTCACACTGTAAATGTATTTCAGCTTGCAAGAAAACACATTGTAAATGGAACAAAAGATTTGACACATATTGAAAGACCGCTTAATTTTGTTGAGAATAATCAGAATATTACAACTGGTTTTTTTGAAGTAAATGGAACAAAAATATATGTTGATGCTCAAAAAGATAGTCTTAAAGATGTTGTCGATTATATAAACGCATCTTCTTCAGGGGTTATTGCAAAAATTAATGAAAACCGTGTAGAATTAATTGCTACAAATTCAGGAGAGGATTCTACAATAGTTTTAAAAAGTGGAACATCAAATTTTCTATCAGAAATGGGACTTACCAGCAGTTATGAAAGTGGTGGTCAATATATTGAAAAAAATCAGGCTCTTGGTCTTAATGGAACTTTTTCTCTTAATGGACAGCTTATAACAATTTCAGGCTCTGATACTCTTGAAAATGTGGCAGATATAATTAACAAAGCTAATATTGATGTACATGCTCTTATAAGAGAAACAGATTCAGGGACTTACAGACTTGTTATTGAAAGTAATAATGGTAATTATAATTATACACTTGATGACATGGGTTCTGGAATTTTATCAGGAGCTGGTGGGTTTGATTTCAATTTTGGAGACTCTATTCCGGCAGGTGGCGAAGTAACAAACGGATTTGCTGTATCTCATACCCAGGTTGATGATATTTATAAAAGAGGACTGACTCTCGGTGTAAACAGCAGTTTTGAGCTTGAAGACAGCTCTGGAAATATTGTAACGATTAATATAGATGATTCTAATGATTCACTTGCATTGATTGCAGAAGAAATTGAAAATCAGATAAATCTTGCTGGTGCTGACTTGAAAGTAGAAATTGTAAAAGATGCAGAGGGAAAATCAAGACTATTTTTTCAAAGTACAGATGGAAACCCCATGGCTATAAGAGATGTTTCAGGTAATATTATTGATAATTTAGGTATTACAACAGGAACTTATAATCAGCAGGGACCTGTCAGTTTCGATCCTGAAAATGCAATTTTTAACTTTAATGGTGTAAATACAGTTTATCAGTCTAACAGAATAGAAGGCTTGATACCTGATATAACTTTCAATATCAGAAGTGCTGGTCAGGCTAATATTGAAGTGAGAAAAACTCTTTCCGGCGGAATGCTTAAAGGTCTTCTTGAATCAAGAGATGAAGTTGTGTCAAAATATATGAGAGATTTAGATAAACTTGCATATAATTTTATGAGTGAAGTAAATCAGGCTCATTTTGAAGGTTTTGGCTTAGATGGAAAATCACAGAGAGCTTTTTTTGATGTTTATACTGGAAATATCGATGGTTATCCAGATATTGGTGCTTCTCGTTCTATGAAAGTGGATAGAAATGTTCAGCTTAATGTTAATATACTGGCAGCTGCGGCAAGAGACCCTTTTAATACAGCAGCTAATGGACTTCCAATATCTGAGGGTACGGGTTCAGGAAATAATGCTCTATTAATGTCTAATCTAAAATTTAAGCACACCATGTCAGAAGGAACAGCGACTTTTAATCAGTTTTTTAATGAAATAATTTCTGATATTGGAACAAAAGCAAATGAAGCTTCACGAATTGTAAATAATCAGGAGCTACTTCTTATGAAGCTTGAAAATGTCAGAGAACAGACTTCTGGAGTTTCTCTGGATGAAGAAATGACAAATATGATTAAATTTCAGC
>JBAZDD010000116.1:0-6702 GCA_041654635.1 Candidatus Muiribacteriota bacterium | reverse complement strand
CTCAACTGAAGAAATAAAATCAGAATACAACTGGTTATGCAAAATGGGATTGAAAAATGTTCTTATTGTTTCAGGTCAGACTGGAAAAGAAACCGATCTAATAAATCAATCAATTAAAATTGGACGGGATTTTTTTGATTCAATCAGCATAGAAGTTGGTACATATACTAAACCTGAACTTGAAGAATTTGTTAAAAACGGAGCAGATGGTTTTGTTTTATATCAGGAAACCTATCACAGGGACAGTTACAAAAAATATCACAAGTCGGGTATAAAAAGTGATTATAATCTGAGAATTAAATCTCATGACATGGCTGCTCAGTCTGGTTTTTTACGATTAGGTGCAGGAGTACTTCTCGGTTTGTATGATTATATATATGAAGCATGTGAACTTTTTTTTCATATTGATTATCTTTACAGTAAATATCCCGGAGTTGAAATCACTTTATCGCTTCCAAGAATTGTAAAAGCTGAAACATCATTTACAAGTACATATTCAGTAAGTGATTTTGAATATTTAAGAATAATAACAGCATTCAGAATTGCTTTTCCGCATATGCCAATTTATTTATCTACAAGAGAAAAGCCTGAACTCAGAAATATTCTTATTCAATGTGGAATTACTCATATGAGTGCAGGGGCAAAAACCAGTCCCGGAGCTTATTCTATTCAGAATGGTAATACTCAGACTCAGTTTGAAGTAAGTGACAAGCGAGATATGGAAATTATAATAGAAGAAATTAAAAAACAGGGATATAACCCAGTATTTAAAAATTGGGATAAAGGATTTTTATGATTATTATTTTTAATGGTAAAAAAATTGAAATCAAAAATGAAATTACAATAGAAGAATTTTTGATGAAAAATCATTTTAATATTGAAAATTTAATAGTTGAATATAATGGAAAAATTTTAAAAGAAAAAGAATTAAATATATTGATTGAAAACAATTCTGTAATTGAATTAATGGTATTTACAGGAGGAGGGTGATAGTATGTTTGAGCTTCCTGAGTTATATTTTGTTTCTGGAGCAGAATTTGATTTAAGAGACAATCACTTTGAAACTATAGAGCTGGCACTTAAAGGTGGAGCCAGAGTGATTCAGCTTCGCGAAAAAAACTTATCAGACAGTGTTTTACTTGAATACGCAGAAAAAATCCGAAAATTAACATTAGAATATAACGCTCTTTTTATAGTGAATGACAGAATAGATATTGCAATTTTAAGTAAAGCTGACGGAATACATCTGGGACAGGATGATTTAAGCATTAAAGAAATAAGAAAAATTACCAGAAAAAAAATAATTGTTGGAAAATCAACACATTCTCCTGAACAGGCATTAAAAGCAGAGAAAGAAGGCGCAGATTATATTGGGGTTGGACCAGTTTTCTGGACAGCGAGTAAGAAAAATGTTTGTGACCCAGTCGGACTTGATTATGTAAAATGGGCATCAGAAAATATAAAAATTCCATTTGTCGCTATTGGAGGAATAAAACTACATAATGTTGAAAAAGTTTTAGAAAATGGAGCAAAATCAATCGCGGTAATAACAGAAATAACCCAGTCGAAAAATCCCGAAAAAACTGCTAGAGATTTTATTGAGAAAATAAAAAAAGGGCATTAAGTTTATAATGCCCTTTTTTAAAGATTATTCTGGAAATAAAACTTTATTTTTTATATCAAAAGATGAAAAAATTCTTTTCGGTATATCAGTATTATCCATTGTTCCGGTAAATTTTTCAGCTCCTGGTCCAAAAGCGTAAACAGGAACCATACCACCGGCATGATCATTTGTTGTCCATGCTATGTTTGCTTTATTGTTTATTATCCATAATAGGGAAGATGTTGCAAGCCCGCCTGCACTGTATCTTGAAGGTCTTGGGCTGTCTTTGTGTTTTAACATTCTTTTAACATCATCATCTTCCAAATCGTATCCAGTATGAGTTTTAATAACTTCTTTTAAATCTGAAAATTCTTTGTTTATTTTCGAAACAATAATATCGGGTGTATTTGTAAAATTTTTTAAAGCCTCTGGATTAAAACTGTATCCTTTTCTTCCTAATACAAGTCCACCAGTTTCGTGGTCGGAAGTAACAACCACAAGAGTGTCTTTTCTTCTTCTTGCAAAATCATAAGCTTCTTTTACAGCTTTTTCAAATGCAAATAAATCATATATTGTTCCGATAGGGTCATTTGAATGTGCAGCATGATCAATTCTGCCGCCTTCTACTATTAGAAAGAACCCTTTATCATTATTTAAAAGATCGATAGCTTTTCTTACCATTAAAGCAATAGAAGGTTCGCTTGCTTCTCTGTCTATGTCGTAATTCATGTGTGAACTTGTAAATACGCCGAGAACATAATCGTTTGATGATTTAATTAGCTCTTCTGAATTAAGAACAACATCATATCCAGCTGATTTTGCATCATCAAAAAGACTTTCGAAAAATCTTAAACCCCCACCTAACATAACATTTGGTTTAAGTTCAAGCTGCTGTTTGGCAATGTCTTGTTCTTTTGAACGGGAGGAAACATGTGAGGTAAAACTTGCAGGGGTAGCGTGACTTATTGTTGTGGTTGTTACAATACCGACTTTTTTTCCAGCTTCTTTTGCAGCTTCAAGAATTGTTTTTCTTGCTTTATTGTCAGGTGTAACGCCAATCATTCCATTTTTAGTTTTGAATCCAGTTGCAAGAGCAGTTCCTGCGGCAGCTGAATCAGTAATATTAGCATCAGCAGAATGTGTTGAAGCAAAACCGACAAAGGGAAAATCATCAAAAGACAGACTTGCTTCTTTCATTATACGGGAAAGAGTTATTGTTGAAATGCTCATCCCATCACCGATTAGATAAATTACATTTTTTGCTTCCTGCGCAGAAAGCGTAAAAATGGTTAGCAGTAAGACAAATAAAACTACATACTTCTTAAAAAAATTAAACATACAACACTCCTTATATTTTTTTATTGTAAAACATTTCCTGTTATCTGACTTGCAAGTTTTCCATCAAACTGTCCGTCGTAATTTTCTTTAAGCTGTTTCATAATCTGACCCATGAATTTTTTTTCTTTTGAAGGAAGATTATCAGCTAATTCAGAAATTATTTTCATAAGTTCTTCTTCTGTGAGCTGTTTTGGAAGGTAACTTTCCAGAATTTTCAATTCAGTTTCGTCCTGTGAGTAATCCATGTTGCCGTTCTTTTTTAGCTCGATAGTTTCTTTAGCGTTTTTTACAAATTTTTTCAGAATGTTTCCTAATAATTCGTTGTCAGGTTCGCGTTTTCCAGAGTTTATAGCATCTTTTTTTGCATCAGAATATAAAGTGTTCAAAAGATTCGCTTTAATTTTATCACCTGATTTTCTGGCTTCAAGAATTTCTTTTTTGATTTTATCGTACATGTATCCTCCAGTTTATAAGGATTTTATTTATGTAAACATTATAACACTCAGAATTTCACAATACAAGAATAAAAAAATATGTTCAGATTTTTTAGTTCTTGTCAGTTGCATCTCACATCTTACATCTTGCTTCTTACGGCTTTACAGGTTCACCCGCGTTTCATACGCGTTTCATACGCGTTTCTCAAGCGATTTATCCGCGTTTCTTTCCCGTTTCATACGCGTTTTTATTTTGTATATTTATTTTTTTTCTGATAAAATTCCCTTATGTTTGAAATAATTATTTTTATTTTAATATCATTTCTTCTTCTTTTTTATATTTTGAGATGGTCAACCAATAGAAACGTTGAGTGTATTTCAATTGCAGAATCTTATCAGATTTTTTTAGATGAAGATGCTTTTTTTATTGATGTAAGAACTGAGGAAGAATATAAAAATGGAAGCATAAAACAGAGTATTAATATTCCGATTGAAAAAATAAAAGACAGAATTGGTGAAATCCCTTGCGATAAAACAATTATTACATTCTGTCATTCTGGTCACAGAGCTTATGAGGCATATAATATTTTCCGTAATAAAGGATTTGAAGTTTATGTTCT
This sequence comes from Candidatus Muiribacteriota bacterium, assembly GCA_041654635.1. Classification (GTDB taxonomy): domain Bacteria; phylum Muiribacteriota; class Muiribacteriia; order Muiribacteriales; family Muiribacteriaceae; genus JBAZDD01. The sequence goes on along the minus strand of JBAZDD010000116.1, from coordinate 2,707 downwards.
CGATGCCAACATTTATGATATTATTGATTTTTATTCTTCGATTTGATGTTTTTTTATATAATTTCCGATGAGAATTATTGGTTTTATATGTGTTTTGCAATAAGAATAGCTTTACCTATGATTCTAATAAATGTATTGTTTTCTTCTAAATTAAATAATTCTTCTTTATACAATGAATTATCGTAAATTATTTTAATTTGATTTCCGGTTTTTTGAATTCTTGCGATGAGAAGGTCATTATCAATAATTATTCCGTATATTCCGCTTGTAGTAACAGAATCTGTGATTTCCAAAACCACTCGGTCACCGGGCTTTAAAGTAGGGTCCATTGTATCGTCAAGTATTTTAAAAGTCATTATTCTGTTTTTAATATTGTATTCTTCCATACTTTTCTGATTTAAGGCAAAAGAATGACATAACTCTACCCGTTGTTTCAATAATGAAAAATCATAGGGTAAATCATTTTTGGAAAGAATATAATTGTTTTCTTTTATCGAGAAATAATAAAAATCGTCATTTTCTTTAAAATATGAACTGAAAATATTCCCTCTGCCTGTCAGCAGCCAGTTAATATTAATATCATACACGTCTATAAGCCTGCCTAAAATATCGGAAGATGGCTTAATTTTTCCAGTTTCATATTTACTAACAGCGGTAACTGGAATTCCTAATTTTTCAGCAAGAATTTTCTGTGAAATATTCAGTTTTTTTCTTAATTCTTTAAAACGTTCTCTCATAAGGTTAAGTCGTCGGTCTGTCGTTTGCGAGTTAAAAAATATAAAGTCGTATTATAAATTTATGTTGTCAAAGTTGACAAAGTAATAAAAAAATGTTATACATATAACCTAAACTTGCTACATTGAAACAAGTTGTTTTTGTTAACTTGTTAACTTAACTTTAACTAAAATATCATAATATGGAAAAAAATACAATACCAGAAATTAAAATTGAACTTTTTAAAAGAGGAATCACTCAGCAACAGGTAGCAGAAAGCTGCGGGGTGTCTAAATCCTTTGTTTGTATGTACTTAAATGGTCAGAGAAAAAGTTCAAAAATCGAATCGGTTTTGAGAGATAAATTTAATATTTCAATGTCAGAAAACGCTTATGAAGAAAACTATTTAAATTACTATAAGCATATTGAGGTGCCACTGATTCTTTTTGATGTTTCGAAGAATAAATCTATAATTCTTTTTCAAAATGAGGCTTCTGAAAAATTTTTAGATGATAAAGTCTTTTTTAAAATATTTTCAATTATTGATTTTTTAAAAAAATTAAATTCCCAGAAACCTATTCTCGAAAGAGTTTTTAAAAAGAGAATGATTACAACAAAATACCATCTTTCTGTAAGTTTCAAATTAATCGAAAACAATCGTGCTGTTGTTTTTATTGAAGATAAAACACATGATGTTATGAAAAGAAAAAAAATTGAGGTTGAGGTTCAGGAACTTGAGAGTTTCAATTCTTCAGTCTGTCATGATTTGAGAACCCCTCTTCATTTAATCAGCGGATACTGTGAGTTAGTGTTTGATGAAATTCATGATGAAAAAATCAAACCATATCTTAATATAATAAAAAAAAATATAACCAAAATGAATAAGCTTATAAATGATTTAACCGAACTTGCGAGAATATCCAAAGCAAGTATTGATATTTCAAAAATAAATGTTACAGAAATTTTTCTTAATAAATGTGAATTTTACAGTCAGGTAAATAGTGGGGTTGATTATAAAGTTTCTTATGATAAAAACATTGAAATATTCGGTGATATTTCTTTAATTGAAATTTTAATTGATAATCTTGTCAATAATGCCTTCAAATATTCCAGACACAATAAAAATCCCATTATAAAGCTTGGTTTTCTTTCCTCGCAGACTGAAAAATTGAAAACATTTTATATAAAAGACAATGGTGTAGGTTTTTCAGCAGATGAGGAAGAAGATGTTTTTAAACCATTTGTGAGACTGCATGATCAGGAAAAATTTCAGGGAACAGGAATAGGATTGACAACTGTAAAAAGAATTGTTGAAAAACATAATGCCAGAATATGGTATGAATCAAAGCCAGATATAGGTACTACAGTTTATTTATCATTTCCTTGTTAATCTGCTGTTAACAATAAGTGCTAATATCAAACCCAGTATTGCAGTAGGAAGCTGACTTGAAGCAAATACTATAAAAATCTTATCAAGAACTGTACCGGGAATAATATATTTTATTGTAAAATATCCTGGAATTCCTATTGCAAGTGTCTTAGCTAAAGCCGGTACTATTATTTTTATTAAAAATTTTTTATTTATAAGCATTTTAAAAATCCAGCAGTAAAAAAAATTTCCCACTACAATTAATGGAATCATCGGAAAAAGTGGTGGAGGAAGAATGCCAAAAATCCATCCCCCTAACGGTGTAAGTAAACTCAACATTAAACTCCATTTTAATCCTGCTGTTAATATACAGATTATAAAACAGGTGTTTACAACTGTTCCTGTAACTAACTGAGGCATTCTCATAAGTTGAGCTGCAAGTGAAATTGCGAGTAATACAGCGGTTATTGACATATTTTTTAATAATTTGTTCATATAGTTCTCCTATTTAATAAGTAAGTATGTTCCAGTAATCATTATTAAAACTCCGATTAATCTTTTGCCTATTTTTTCCCCATAAATAAACCAGGCGATTATCATCGCGATAACCATAGAAAACATTGT
>JBAZDD010000115.1:0-6781 GCA_041654635.1 Candidatus Muiribacteriota bacterium | reverse complement strand
TAAAGATAAAGTTGATGTGCTGATTCTTGCATGTACACATTTTCCGGCATTAAGAGGGGTAATAGGAGATTATTTTAATCAGAAAATTAAACTTGTAGATGCCAGTTTTAAAATAACAGATTATATTAAGGAAAATGTTTCTGAAAATAAAAACAGTGTAAGTTATGAGTATTTTGTAACAGATAGACCGGAAAATTTCAGAAAACTTGCTGCTTTGTTTCTCGAAAATGATATTAATACACCAAAAATTATAAATCTTGATTAAAGTATTAGGAGATAAAATGTCTAAAAGAAAAAATAACAGGGAAAATAATGAACTCAGAAAAATTAAATTTACTAAAAATTATACAAATTATGCTGAAGGTTCGGTACTTGCTGAATTTGGAAATACAAAAGTGTTATGCAATGTAACTGTCGAAGATGGTGTACCTGCATTTCTTAAAGGGAAAAATCAGGGCTGGATAACAGCGGAATACAGTATGCTCCCTCGTTCTACTCATACCAGAACTAAAAGAGAATCAACAAAAGGAAAACAGTCTGGAAGAACTATGGAAATTCAGAGGCTTATTGGGCGCGCCTTGAGAGCAGTAGTTGATTTAAAAAAATTAGGGGAATATACACTATGGGTTGACTGTGATGTTATTCAGGCAGATGGCGGGACAAGAACAGCTTCAATTTCAGGTTCAATGGTTGCAGTTGTAGAAGCTGTAAATTATCTTAAAAAAAGTGGGAAAATTCAGACTGAACCGGTAAAACAGTATATTGGTGCTGTAAGTGTTGGAATAATAAATAATGAAGCAGTTCTTGATCTTTGTTATGAAGAAGATTCTAATGCTTCTGTCGATATGAATATTATTATGACTGAAAAAGGTGAATTTGTTGAAATACAGGGCACCGGTGAAGAAAATACATTTACACAGAGCCAGTTGAATAAAATGCTTGAACTTGGAGCAAAAGGTATTAAAGAAATTATTGAAAAACAGAAAGTGTTATGATAATCGGAAGTAAAAATAAAGGTAAAATCGAAGAAATTATAAAAATTTCAGAAAAATACGGTTTAAAGTATGATTTTCAAACCTGTAATGATTTATCAATTCCAGAAATAATTGAAAATGGAAATTCTTTTGCTGAAAATTCAATAATTAAAGCTTCGGAAATTTTCAAATTATATGGAAAACCAGTTATAACCGATGATTCTGGATTATGTGTTGATTTTCTAAAAGGATTTCCTGGAATTTTCTCATCAAGATATTCAGGTGGGGGAGACAGTAAAAATATTTCCAAACTCCTTATAGAATTAAAAAATATTCCAGCAGAAAAAAGACAGGCAAAGTTTTTCTGTTCGGTCTGTTATTGTTTTGATTATAATTCTTATGTGGTGTTTTCGGGAGAAATACATGGAATTATTATTGATGAAAGAAGGGGAGAGAATGGTTTCGGATATGACCCGGTTTTTTATCTTCCGCAATACAAAAAAACAATGGCAGAACTTTCAAGCCAGGACAAAAACAGTATAAGTCATCGTGCGCAGGCTTTTGATAAACTTTTTAAATATCTGTCAGAAAAATTCTAAACTTTTTTAAATTGTTAAAAAAAGAAGCACATATTGTTTAAAAATTAAGCAATTCAATACAAGGTTGATTATTCTGCTCAATTTTCAATTTGAAAACTTTTTTTTAATAAAATATTGTTAAAAATCAGGTAAAGTGTTTTTATAAGCTGAATTTAAACTTGTTCTGATAATTCAATTAATAGCTTTATTCAAAGTTTTAAGCTCTTTTAAAGAAAATTTTAATTATTGGCACGATTTTTGTAATATTAAATCCATAGAAGTTTGCCTGCCCCCTGGGTATGGCAAAAGTCTCCCAGAACATATTATACTCCCTTTTATCCCTCGGTTACGCCCGGGGGATTTATTTTTTGTTCAGAAAAACCACGGTTGACGAAAAATGCATATTGTTGTATATTGGAAAAAAATAAAGAAGCATATTCTAATTATTAAATTCGGAGGAAAATTTGATGCAGGTTAACGAAATTGAAAGATCTAAAGATGGTAATGTTTCCTATAAAGTTTCTCTGCCAGGTGAAAAAGTAGATGAAGCTTTAGAAAGAGTGTACAAAGATTTGGTTAAAAGAATTAATATTCCTGGTTTCAGAAAAGGAAAAATACCTAAAAAAGTCCTTGAAGTAAGAGTAGGTAAAGAATATTTTGAAGAAGAAGCTAAAAAAATTCTTGTTGAAGAAAGCTATTACGATGCTTTCAGACAGATTAATGATAAAGTTTTAAATCAGAATCTTGATAATGTTGAACTTGAAGTTGGTAAAGGTTTTTCTTATGTTATCAAACTTGAAACTGTTCCTGAAATTGAAGTTTCCAGCGAACATTATAAAAATATTGAAGTGAAATTCACTCCAGAAGAATATACAGAAGAAAAATATCAGAAAGCTCTTGAAGGATTTCTTTCAGGTCATGGAAAAACTGAAGATGTTACAGAAGACAGAGCACTTGAAGATGGTGATATTGCAGTTATAAACTTTGTCGGGAAAATTGATGACAAACCTTTTGAAAACGGTTCTGCTGAAAATTATTCACTTAAATTAGGCTCTAAATCCTTTATTGATAATTTTGAAGAACAGCTTGTAGGAATGAAACCTGGCGATAAAAAAGAAATTTCTGTTAAATTCCCTGAAAATTATCAGGAAGAAAAACTGGCTGGAAAACCTGCAAAGTTTGATGTTGAAGTAATAAAAATTCAGCAGAATAAACTTCCTGAAATAAACGAAGAGTTTCTGAAAAAAATCAAATATGATTCTAAACAGGCTCTTGAGGATGATTATCGAAAAAAAACAAAAGAAACAGTTGAAAGAAATAATAAAATAGGAATTGAAAATAAAATTCTTGAAAAAATTCTTGAAAAAGTAGAAGTAGATGTTCCAAAATCAATGGTTGAATTTCTTGTTGACAGAAAAATCAGTGAATTTGAACACAATATTAAAAGTTATTTCCCTAATCTTACTTTATCTGATTATCTTAAAGCAACTAATGTATCTGAAGATGATTTAAGAGAAAAGCACAGAGAACAGGCAAAAGATCAGGCTAAAATCGAACTTCTTCTTAAAAATATTGCCCGTGTTGAAAAAATAGCTGTTAAAGATGAAGATATTAACTCTAAAATAGAAGAAATGGCTTCAAAAATGAATCAGGACAGTGCTAAAATAAGAAAATCACTTGAAATGTCAGATAATATTAAACTTCTTGAAGAAGAAATATTACTGGAAAAAACAGTTGAATTTTTAAAAGAAAATGCCGATATTAAGCCTGAATAACAGTTGTATAAACTACAGCTTTAAACTATAGAAAACGGAGGATGAATAAATGCTAGTCCCAATAGTAGTTGAACAGACATCAAGAGGCGAGCGTTCGTATGATATTTACTCTCGTTTATTAAAAGATAGAATTATTTTTATTGGTCAGGATGTGGAAGATCACATGGCAAATTTGATTATTGCTCAGCTTCTTTTTCTTGAATCCCAGGACCCTGACAGAGAAATAATGATGTACATAAACAGTCCGGGTGGTGTAATTACCTCAGGGCTAGCTATTTATGATACAATGCAGTATATAAAACCACCGGTATCCACTATCTGTATTGGTCAGGCAGCGAGCATGGGAGCTGTTTTGCTTGCTGGTGGAAGTCCTGGAAAAAGATATACTCTGCCTAACTCAAGAATTATGATTCATCAGCCACTTGGTGGAGCACAGGGTCAGGCAACAGATATGGAAATCAGAGTTAAGGAAATTCTAAAATTCAAAGATCTTCTTAATGGAATTCTTGCAAAACATACAGGTCAGCCACTTAAAAGAATTATGAAAGATACTGAAAGAGACTATTTCATGTCAGCAGAAGAAGCACTTGAATACGGTCTTGTTGATAAAATTATTGAACCAAGAAAAAACATTGAACTTTTAAAAGGGAGCGACAAAAATGATCAATAATATGAAAACTAAAATTCGCTGTTCCTTTTGCGGGCGAAACGAAGCGGAAGTTAAAAAAATTTTTGCAGGTAATAATGTATCAATCTGCAATAAATGTGTTGTTTTATGCCATAACATACTGATTGATGAAATGTCTGATGATATTGAAGCTGAAATTGATTCAATACCAAAACCAAGAAAAATTCATGAAATTATGGATCAGTATATTATTGGACAGGATAGAGTTAAAAGACTGCTTTCTGTTGCAGTTTATAACCACTATAAGAGAATTAACACCCCAAAAGCCATGCTCAAAGGTGTTGACATTCAGAAAAGTAATATTCTGCTTGTAGGACCAACAGGCTCTGGAAAAACTCTTTTTGCTCAGACACTTGCAAAAATTCTTAATGTTCCATTTGCAATTGGTGATGCGACAAGCCTTACAGAAGCAGGATATGTTGGTGAAGATGTGGAAAACCTTCTTTTAAGACTGATTCAGAATGCTAATTTTAACATTAAAAAAGCAGAACAGGGTATAATCTATATTGATGAAATAGATAAAATAGCAAAAAAAACTGAAAATGTTTCAATTACAAGAGACGTTTCTGGCGAAGGTGTTCAGCAGGCACTTCTAACTATGCTTGAAGGAAAAGTTGCTAACGTTCCTCCGCAAGGTGGAAGAAAACATCCTCAGCAGGAATATCTTAAAATTGATACTTCCAATATCTTATTTATTATTGGCGGAGCATTTGTCGGACTTGAAAAAATAATCGAAGAAAGAGTATCAGAAAAATCAATCGGATTTGGTGCTGACATTACAAGCAAAAAAACTGATAATGATAAAATTTTTGAACACATGCTTCCTGAAGATTTAGTAAGATTTGGTTTTATACCTGAATTTATTGGAAGAATTCCAGTTCTTGGCACTTTACATACTCTTGACGAAGAAGCTTTAGTGAAAATCTTAAGAGAACCAAAAAGTTCGCTTGAAAAACAGTATAAAGCACTTTTCCAGCTTGAAGAAGTTGAGCTTGAGATTACTGAAGATGCATTTTTGAAAATCGCAAAAATTGCCACAGAAAGAAAAACCGGAGCGCGTGGACTTCGCTCTATTATGGAAGAAATTATGCTTGATATAATGTATGAGCTTCCGGAAAGACCTGATTTAAAAAAATGCACTATAGATGCTGAATACATTGTAGAACTTTTAAAAAACAGAAATTCTGTTCATGATATTTCTCGAATTATTGAAGAAAAACTTAAAAAATCAGCTTAATATAATTAAAAGCGTCAGGAAATTTATTTTTACTGGCGCTTTTTTATTTCTCGCTATATTATTTTTTTGAAGGACACCAGGTAATTTTACAATTATCACAATCTGGATTTATAGGTCTGCATATATTCTGACCATATTTTACAAGTAAATCATTTATTATTTTCCAGTATTTCAAAGGGAGAATTTCTCTGAGCTGTAATTCGGTTTCATCTGCATTTTTAGTTTTTACCCAGCCAAGACGATTAGAAATTCTGTGAACATGGGTGTCAACACAAATTCCGTATTTATCAAAAGCTTTTATAAGCACAAGATTTGCGGTTTTTCTACCAACACCTTTAATGGAAAGTAGTTCATCAAGTGTTTCCGGGACTTTTCCATTAAATTTTTCAATCAAAGTTTTTGAAACAGATTTAAGAGTTTTAGCTTTATTGTGATAAAATCCAGTTTTAAAAATAATTTTTTCAAGAGTATTAATATCTATTTCTAACATCTGTTTTGGAGTTTGAACTTTTTTAAACAGTTCCAGACTTACTTGAAGTGTTATTTCATCCTTTGTTCTAAGAGAAAGCAGCGTTGATACAAGAATAAGGAAAGGAGAGATTGTATTTTCAGAAAGCGAGGTAACAGAAGGAATTGTAAAATTTGCAGTTTCTTTTTCCAGAATCTTAACAGTTTTATCAAAATTCATTATTTATGCATGTTTCTTTCTTTGAGTTTTAATCTTTGAAGAGTATTGTCTGTGAGTTCATTTAAATATTTATTTACAGGTTTTAAACTTACCCCGCCGTAAATATGTCTTGCATAATAATTTCTCAATTCTTTAGAGTAGTCAATTTCGACATCACGAGGCATTATAGTATCCCTTGCTTCAGCACCCTGCTGACGGTTTAAATTTTCAACAACAAGATTACCATTTATTTTAAGCTGTTTTCCACCGCGAATACTTTCTTTAGAATAAATAGAAGCATCGATTGTGAGATTTTCAATCATTGGAGGAATAAGAATCGGTGAGTTAAGAGAAAGAAGAAGCATAAGAGAAGATTTATCCGTATAAGTAATGTTTCCTTCAAGCACAAGGTTACCTTCAACAATAAAAGCACCTTTTCCTTTAACAAAGCCTGAAATATTCAGATTCCCTTTAACATTATATAAACCGTTGATTCTTATAGGATTTGTTCGAGTGCCATGTAATTTTAAATCTCTCGAACTTTCCTGATGAATAAATCTTTCAATATCGTTAACTTTTGTAAGCACAAAATTTTCAGGATCAAATTCATCCGGTTTTTCCTGAGGATAATAAGAATCTGTTGAAAATCTTGTATATTTATCGTTTCTTTCCACAGGAAAATGTCTGCTTAAAATATAAGGAGCCAGCCTGTAATAGTGTTTTCTGATATTGCCTTCAAAACGGGTATATTTTCCAAGATATGTATTATGAAGTCTGTTATAACAACCAATATATCCAACTTCAGGTTTTGAATAATACTGATTTTCAACAAAATAGTTAATTATATCATCCACCTCAAAGA
>JBAZDD010000114.1:0-6835 GCA_041654635.1 Candidatus Muiribacteriota bacterium | reverse complement strand
CAGCGAATGAAACGGGAATGAAACGCGAAAGAAACGCGAAAGAAACGGGAATGAAACGCGAATGAAACGCGAATGAAACGCGAAAGAAACGGGAATGAAACGCGAAAGAAACGGGAATGAAACGCGTGAAAACCTTAAAAGAAAAGAACAAAAACAATTAAAACGAACAATAACGGAGGAATAAAGGAATAAAGCATTAATCAGATGAAGATGGAAACCTGAAAATTGTCGAAGGTCAACAATGGGGTCTGCGCCGCGCCCGAGATTAAGCTTACTTATGCGGCCTGACCCCGCGCTTTGTGGTGAGTGATATTGTTTTTGTTTGATGTAAAGGATAAATCGTTGGGTTACGAGTTACTTATTCACTGTTATTAATTTTTAAGGATTTAACATGATTATTGTTGATAAGATTTTGAAATTTGTTTTAACAAATGATTATTATAATTATGATACACTAGAAATTCTGAATGCGATTTATCAGAATCTTGAAAAATACAATCTTGCAAGAGAACTGGTGTTAAAACTTGAAAAATTTCTTGTAACTAATAAATTTTTAAATATCAATGATTTAGTAAAGAAAAAAATTAACAAAGACACCAATGAACTTTTTGAAATACTTAAACTCGCGGTGTGTGAAGATTTAAAAGTAGATATAAGTATTCTTGAACAGATATTGCAACAGTTTGTAAATGACAGAAATATTTTCAAATATGCTTTAGGTCTTTTATGCAGAAGCTCTGAAAAATATATTTCGATGGCTTTAAAGCATGTAAAAAACGATCCTGATATTGCACTTTTTGGATTGGCTATTTCAAATGAAAAGCAGGCAGTTCCTGTAATTCTTAAAAATATTAATCTTACCGAAAATGATACTTTCAGAGAATGTATAAAAGCAATTATTGAACTTGAACAGGATCAGCATATTATCAAAATTTTGAAAAGTGATGTTGATGTTTCAAAAAAAATTCTGATTTTAAATATTATTCAGGGTTTGAATATTGATAACCTGAAAGATTCAATGCTTAAATTTGCTCGGGATAATATGGCTATTCAGCCCTCCATAGCTATTAACAGTCTGAAAAATGTAAAGAAAATATCTACGGAAGAAGATATAAACAGTATTATTTTTCTTTATGAACAACTGCCAGCTATTTATAAAAATATAGTGTCAGATGTTTTTATGAACCTGACAAGTGACGAAGGAAAACTCGAAAAATATATTTTAACTTTGCTTTCAAAAAATCTTATAAAAAGAGCGGTAACTTTTCTTAAAAGTCTTAAAGTTGATGATATACGTTCTGCAATTGGAAAAGCCATAAGGGTAGAAAATTCAATTGAAGAAATAAATGTTATAACAAATTTTATTAACGAAAATTTTGAAAAACACGGGCCAAATATACTTTTATTAAGGTATTTAACAAGAATTGATGATAAGGATTTGAAATTTCTTGCTGTTCAGCTAATACTTGAAGGTGGATATTCAAAACAACTTATGAATTTTGAAGTTGATGATGAGCTGCTTATTACTTTTATAAAACTTATGACAAATAAAAGATATTCTGATGCTTCTAAAACAATCAGTTTTTATACGCTTGATGGTAATAAAACTATTGTGACTGAATCTCTTAACTTTTTCAGAGAATTGAAAATTAAAAATCACTTTACCGATGTTGTTGAAAATCTTATTGAAAAAAAATTCTTTGATGCTGAATTTATTAAAACAATTGGATATGTAAAACTTGATGATGGAATAGAATATTTCAGAACAGCACGCGGACACGTTAATAAAGTTGATACAGTTTCAGCCTGTCTTTTTGCTTACAGATATTATCCGGCTGGTCAGGTTTATGAAGAAATTAAAGAATACATAAATTCTTCTAATCCAAAACTTGTTGCGACAACACTGGATACTCTTGTTTATCTAAGATATGAACCAGTAAAAGAAATTTATGGTAATTTTCTTGATAACCCTGATAAAGACGTTCAATTTGCAGCTATAAAGGGTGTGGTAAAATTTAATCTTCCTCTTATGGATAAAATTGTTGATATATTAAATAATTATGATGATAATGAGCTGGGTGAGTTTTTCAAGGGATTGCAGAATATATTCAGTCCTACCTTGCTTGAGGTTTTGATTTATCATTTTACCCAGGTAGAATATTCCTCTGAAACAGCCAAACATTTTTTTAATTATATCAAGCGATATCCTAATAAAGAGATGATAATAAATAAATTAAACAGCGTGATGAAGGCGATATAAAAAATGGATTTTAATAATTTAATTTTAACCTATAGCGGTGTAGATTATAATCTTCGAAAAGCTGGATATGAAGATGCTCCAGAAATAATGGATTTATACAATACTCTTTACAGAGGATATTACACAATAGATTTTTGTACAAATGCTCAAAAATACTTTGAAGCGGTTGAATCTGATGATATTTTATGGCTTGTTCTTGAAAAAAAAGGAAAAATTTATGCTTCAGTATTCTGGAAAGTAAACTCTGAATGCAGATTTGCAAAAGTTGCCGGTGCAGCTGTCAGACCTGAAACACGCGGAAATTCAATAATGACTGATATGGCAAGGATAGGAACAGATTTCTGTTTTTATAACACTGATTACATAGATCTGATTTACTCAACAACCAGAACAAATCAGCCAGCTCCACAGAAAGTTTTGAAAAGTATAGGATATGAATGTATAGGAATATTGCCAAACGTTGTAAAAACAAAACAGTTTGAAACCCATTCAATAATGGTTAAATATAAAGATGGAATTATTAGAAGTAAAAGAAAAGAACAGAATATTCTTTCTGAAATACAGCCATTTTATTCTCTTGTAAAAGATATATATAATTTTGATGAAAATATAAATGTAATTTCACTACCTGAAAAAAAACAGCTTAAACTCCGTGAAATTCAGTTTGAAGCAATATATCATCCAGGTAAAGCAAATGAGCTTTTTAAAAAAAGAATTAAACAGTTTAATTTTACAGACAGATTTTTTCTACAGGAACCAAATCTTGTGTTATATAATGAAGATTTCAATATTGAAGTTTTTATCAGATGGATTGATGAGGAAAAACAGGCAAACATAATCTGGCTTAACTATGAAAATCGTAATTGGTACAATATTCTTAACAGTATAACAAATTTCTGTTACAATCTTAATATAAGATATTTTGAAATTCTTATTGATGCGTGGGATACAAAAAAACAGAAAGCGGCTATTGATGCCAAATTCGTTCCATCAGCCTATTTCCCTGCACTTTTTTTTAACAAACATAACAATGAAAGAAGAGATGCAGTAGTATTTGTCCGCTCCTTTGAAATTCTGGATTTCAGTGAAATTTATGCCGAAGGAATTGCTGGAGAATTTTTAAAAGAATTTTATAAAAGCTGGGAAAAAGTATATATTGGAAACTTTTTCAAAAATTTATCAGACAAATCCAAAAAAAACGAAGAGAGAGTTTAATTTTGATCAAATTTATAAAACTATATACAAAATTTTCTATTTTAAATACACCAACTAAAAAATTGACTTATCTCAGAGATATTGATAATAGAAGGTTTACCAAAGAAGAAAAAGAAGAAGTTATAAAATTTTTAGATAAAATAATTGAAACTGAAAAATCAAATGTTCAGATTTCAAAATCAGCAGTAAGAATAAAAGAAACCTTATTGAAAGATGAAAATTATAAACCTCCTCAAAATACTCAGCATGAAAAAGAAAAAATATCTAAATCAAAGAATATTACAGATACAAAAATTGAAACTTATGAATTATCAAGAGAAAAACCTGTAATTCTTATGAATAAAAATCTGATGGCAAGGGTTAGAGAAAATCAAAAAGATGAATACTTTTCTGAAGTTCCTTTTTTAAATTATCTTAGGGAAGACATGCGTTTGATGTTAAAAGACATTTGTGATGAAAAACCGCTTTTTGGGTATGTTAGTACAAAAAACCCAGATATCTCAACTGTTTATAATCTTTCAAGAAGCCTTGACCAGTTAGCAATAAACAGACTATCCAATTTTGGTTATAAAAAAGCAATTGAAAATTATTTTTTTAATATTTTATCAGGTATTGTAACTGACAATTTATATATAATAGTGATTTTTGATGCTAATTCAATTTTTATAATCGCAAGACCAAAAGAAGACAATCCAAGGGTAAAATTTTTTAAAATTCCAATTGATAATATTCAGGATGTATTTCCTGGCGAAGAAGGACTTTATCTCAAGCTTAAAGATGAAAAATTTATCATTCTTGAAAATATTTCTTCTGAATTTTCTAATTTGGCACAGAATGTTATAAAAACCCATAATTTTATCAGTAATCAGAAAATCGATTATTTTGGAAAACAGCTTAAAAAACTGGAGACTCTCTATAATGCTGGAATATTAAACTACAACGATTTTATGATAAAGAAAGAAGAACTTGAAAATTTACGTAAAAAAGTTTTTTCGCCTGAAAATATTGACAGACTGCTTGAAAAACAACTTACTATTGGTGATAAAATGAAAGAGTTTAATTCCATGCTTCAAAATCAGTTTGGTCAGGATTATGCGCTTTTTTTAATAGATATTGTTGGTTTTACAGATGCTGTTGAAAAAAAAGGCACGGTCAATATGATGGCAATTTTAAATCAATATGAGAAAATGGTGCTGAATAATGTCACGGTGCTTGATGGAAGAATTGTAAAAAAAATGGGTGATGGAATTTTAGGAGTTTTTAATTCAGCTGAAAATTGTATTACAGGAATAACTAGAATTTTCAATGAACTGGAAGAATTAAACAAAAAATTTCCTGATGATATGAAAATTAAATTAAGAGCGGTTTTAAATTATGGGAATGTATTTGTTAAAAATAATGATATTTTTGGTGGACCGGTAAACATTCTGTCCAGAATTGAAAAACTGGCAGGGGAAGGTGAAATACTATGCACTGAAGAATTTGTGCTGAAACTGCCTTCACACAGTGATTTCATACTATGCGGCGAAAAAGAGCTTAAAGGTTTTACTGGTAAATATAAAATTTATAAAAAAATTTGATTTCCTTATTTCTATATGATATACTTACTTAAATTTATGTCGTAAGGAGGCAGAAAATGGCTTTCAGATGTGAAGTATGTGGAAAAGAGCCAGCAAGCGGAAATAACGTTAGTCATTCTAACCATAGGACAAAAAGAAGATTTCTGCCAAATATTCAGAAAATTAAAGCTGAAATAGATGGCAAACCTGTAAGATTAAAAATCTGTACAAAATGTCTTAAAACATTGAAGAAAAAAGCTGAGTTCTAAAATTTTATTTTAAGATTTCGGAATGAGAAGTAAAACAAAACCTTCCTGTATTTCAATATGAATACGGGAAGTTTTTGTTTTATTAGATAATCCTCTTGAAGACTTTTTGGTTAATTTAAGATTATCAACGCTGTAGTGTAATCCAGAACTTTTTTTGAAAACTGTCTTATTTGATAGAGAAACAAGTGACAAATCAATGTTTTTTTCAAGCTCCAGAGAAATTTCATCATTAAAGATATATCCAGTGAAATTATCATCAAAAATACAGAAATTAAAGTGTTTTGCATACTTTGTAAAAACGTTAAGATTTACAAGAAAATGATCAATTCTGTCTTTTGAAAAGGCTCCTAAAATATCGACAAATTTTATTTTGGGATAATGTTTTCTAATATATTTGAATAAAAGCTCGGAGTCAGAAAAATTTTTTTTAGCTGGGAATTTTTTAATTATACAATTCTGTTTTTTAAAAAATTTAAGAGTTTCTGCACTGACAGAATCTAAATCACCAATTATCAAATCAGGATTAATTTTGTTAATATAAAAAAATTCTGCTCCACCATCAGCTGCAAAGTGTGTAGAATAATTTGAGAAATCGGGCGAAAATTTTTTAGGGAAATCACCATTCAAAACTATTAATGCGTTATCTTTTTTTATACTCATTAATAAGTTTCTTTGCCATGTCTGTAAGGTATTTCTGCTTACAGTTTTTTATGGCATGTTCAAGTGTTTTTACAGCCTCTTCATGGTTTTTTTCGTATTCAGCCTGTAATTTTGCCTTATTTATTAAGGCTTCAGTAAAATTTGGATTAATATTCAGAGCGTTTCCAAAATAGAGAAGGGCTTTTTTAGGATTTTTTAGTGCTGTGTAAATTTTTCCAAGATAATTATTAAAATCAGCATAACCTGGTTTTTCTTTCAAAATTGTAACAAGCTGTTTTTCAGCCTCATGCATTTCTTTTGCTTCACCCGAAAGAATTGCACATTCAATAAAAGCTTCGATAAATCCAGGGGAAAATTTCAATGCTTTCTGATAATTTTCTAAAGCATCTTTTGAAGCACCAGCTGAAGCACCAGCCAGATTTAGAACATCAGCTTTAAGCTTATAAGCTTTACTGTATTTAGGGTTAATATTGAGTGCAAAATCAACTTCTTTAAGAGATTTATCAAACATTCCATTGTTTTTATACGCAAGAGCAAGCTGATAATGAGCATCAGCATAAGTCGGGTTAAGAAGTACAACTTCTTCCCATTTTTTTATTGAATCATCTTTTTTGAGATTTAATTTTTCAATTGCCTCAGACTTATCTTCATAAATTTCTATAAAATAATCCATGTGAATAAGGTTGAAAATTCTTCTCAGATAAGGAGAAGGGGAGCTGATTTTAAGCTCCCCGTTTTTCTCTTTTAATTTTTTTAAACTTCCAGTAAAAAAACCAAGTCCTGTGCTGTCAATAAATTCAAGGTCTGAAAGATCAAAAATAACTCTGACAAAACCTTTATCTACTGTATCAGATACCGCATTGTAAGCAATA
>JBAZDD010000113.1:0-6856 GCA_041654635.1 Candidatus Muiribacteriota bacterium | reverse complement strand
TACCATTCTATCACCTATATAAAGCTCCCCTGCTGATATTTCTTCAAGACCTGCTATCATTCTAAGCGTTGTGCTTTTTGCACAGCCTGATGGTCCTACAAGAACCATAAATTCTCCATCATTTATATCAAGATTTATTCCTTTTACAGCTTTAAATCCATTTTTATATATTTTTGTTAATTCTTTAAGTCTGACTTTTGACATAAAATTCTCCTTTTAATTATGTTTCATTTCCCATTCCTGTAATTAGTTTGTTTTTAAGTGCTTGCCTTTTCGGATTACGGATCACCGTTTACCGTTTACGGCTTTAAAGTTTCATTCGCGTTCCTTAAACGTTATTTAACACCACCAGATAACATTCCAGATTTGATATATCGCTGCATTACAAATGTCATTATGATTACTGGAACTGTTATAATTGTCGCATAAGCTGCTGAATTAAAAATCCCGCCTCGATTTATATAATAATATGTCTGGAGCGGCAAAGTATTTTCTGTTACTGTTAAATATAAGGCGTATGTAAATTCATTCCAGGATTCAAGCCAGACAAGCATTGCTGCGACAGAAACCCCTGGAAGCGATAATGGAAAAATAATATTGATAAGTGTTTTCACTCTTCCAGCGCCATCTACAAAAGAAGCTTCTTCAAGACTTTTTGGTATTGCTTCAAAAGTTCCAACTAAAATCCAGCCTACGTAAGGCAATACCCTTATAAGATGAGCAAGTATCAATCCAAGATTTGTATCTATCAGATTCCATGATAAAAACCTGACAGAAATCGGCAATGCAATTGCAACCTCTGGGAAAACCCTTGAAATAAAAAGTGATACAATAAAAAGATATTTTATTTTTTTGTTTCCAATTCTTGCGATGACATAAGCCGCCGGTGCTGCAACAATTACCGCAATTAAAGTTACGAAAGTTGCTACAAGAAGACTTTTTATGAGCGCTGGAAGCAGAAGACCTGAATTATAAACATTTTTCCAGTGTTCCATTGTTAATCCATCAGAATTGAAAAAAAGACTTTTTTCAGTGAAAGGTTTAAAAATATCCGAAGGATTTGAAACTGAAATTCTGAACATTAAAAAAATTGGATATATTATAATTGAAGATATAAAAATCAGAGAAAGACCAAGTAAAATTTTCTTTAAATTTTTATTCATGCTTTTTCCTCCCCTTTTTCTCTTTCAACAACATACAGATATGAAAAAACAAAAATCAAAATTATTATGGTAAGTATTGTTCCGCTTGCTGCTGAAAGATTGTAATTCTGTCTGTCATATTCCATGTAAGTAAAAGTTGATATTACCGGTGTTGTTGCTGTTCCGGCAAGTATGAGAGGAAGTTCAAAAATTCTGAAAGCATCAATTGCTCTTAATATTAGAGCTATTGTTATGTGTGGCTTCATAAGTGGCAATATTATTGTGAAAAATTTATACCACGACTTTGAACCATCTATTGAACAGGCTTCGTGCACACTTTTTGGAATTGATTCAAGTCCGGCTATAAAAAGAAGAACCATAAGTGGCAATACTTTCCATGTATCTGCAAAAACAACCATAAAAATTGACAGCCATCCACCCTGCCCCCAGTTTGGTGTTATTTCACTTATCAGTCCGAGCTTGTAAAACAATACATTCAAGTATCCTGAAATATCAAAAATATAAGTCATAATTGTTGCTGATACAATGGTCGGTATTCCAAGTGGAGTTAATACAATTGTCCTGAAAAATCCCTTCCCTTTAAATTCATTTGTTAGAAGAAGCGCTATGCTCATTGCTATGATAAACTGAATAAGCAGTCCTGTCAGTGTTATTGCAATAGTATTAAACACCCCTTTTCTGAAATCCCTTGTCTGGAATAATTTTTTATAATTTTCAAAAGTAAATCCTGAGTAATCAGATTTTTTAAGGTTATCAAGTTCATTCTGTGCTATTGCCAGCTCTTTTTCGTATTCGGTAATTTCTTCCTGATTTTGAGAATTTTTAATATCATATTTAATATCAGAAATTTTTGAAGTTAATATATCGTATCTTCTGCCATATCTCTGATCAATAAAACTGTTTTTCAGATTAGTAAAAACTGGCATAACTGTAAAACCAAGAATATATACAAACAGTGGCGTAATCATAAGTATTTCAAGCCAGTATTGTTTCAGATATTTCATTTTTTCGCACCCCCTTTTTTTTATTTCATCCACTCCAGTTCTTCCTGAAGATCATTCGCGTATTTATCAAGAGTTTTTTTCACATCCATTCCATCTATAACAATATCTTTAAATGCCATATTTACATATCTGTCAACAGCTGACCAGCCCATTATCGGTGGTCTGTATTCGCCATATTCTAAAGCTTCAAGCACAGCTTCAAAAAAAGGTTTCTGCCAGTCCGGGACTTCCCCCATTGCATCTTCTCTTATTGGTGGCCAGCCTAACTTAGTCACGAAAATATTCTGAACTTTCTGACTCATTAAATATTGAGCAAATTTTAAGGAAAGTTCCTGATTTTTTGACCTTCTTGTAATTGCAATAACATCACCACCAATCATTGTGGCTTTCCCCGCCGGTCCCTGCCATATACTGTATGCTGATATATTTTGTTTTTTATTCTGATCAACAATAACATTCATTCCAAAAGGCCAGTTTCTGCCAAGATAAATTGTCTCGTCCGAAAGATATCTGTTTGTTGTATTCCAGTTTGCTCTGGTAGTTTCAGGCGAAAGGGATTTATACAGTTTCTGCATGAATTCAAAAGCTTTTACACATCCTTCATCATTTAAAACAGTAATATCCCCACCAGCCTGGGCTATGAATTCAAAAACCTGTGTGGTTGTATTTGCAT
The DNA here is from genome assembly GCA_041654635.1 of Candidatus Muiribacteriota bacterium. GTDB lineage: Bacteria > Muiribacteriota > Muiribacteriia > Muiribacteriales > Muiribacteriaceae > JBAZDD01. The sequence continues at coordinate 4,016 of JBAZDD010000113.1, read as the reverse complement.
CAAGCGTTCCATGAATTGCAACTTTACCTGTTCCAAAATCTTTTTTAAGGTTTTCAGAAACTTTCAATAATTCATCCCACGTTGTAGGAATTTTATACTTAATATCATCAAAAACATCAGTATTGTAATAAGTAATCTGAACATTAGGACGACCCGGAAAAAACATCAGCATATCGTTGAATTCAAGAGGTTCAACAAGTGCTGGATAAACTTCATTATCCATAAGATTTCTAAATCTTTCGAGGGTAAGCACAAGTCTTTTTTCAACATAAGGCGCAAGATTCATATTATCAAGAAATAGAACATCAATACCCATGTTGTTTGCCCTGTGCATAATTTCGATTTTTTTCAATGTATCCCCGGCTTCGATATTTACAGCTCTAATACGACAATCATGTTTTTTTTCAAAATCCGGGAAAACATATTCACGCAGAACTTTCCATTCCTCTTCACCAAGCGAAGCTGAAATATTAAGAGTTTGAGCCCCATTGATAAGCAGCGAAGTAAAAATGAAAAAAATAAAGAAGAAAAATGTTTTTTTCATACACCCCCCATTGTTTTAGATAGGTTTTGTTAACATCTGATTGATAGAAAAATAAATACTTAACAATATATTAAATTAATAATTCTGAAAATGCAAATTTGAATTTGACGATAAGTATTTTATTAAATGTTTTTGAAATTTATTCCTTCAAAAATTCTGTCAAAATTTGAATAGTCTTTTATAATTTGAGCTTTCTCAAAACTTTCTTTAAATAAATTAAAAACTGATTCACCCTGATTATAACCAATCTCAAGAAAAAGATTTCCATTTTTATTTAAAAATTCCGGTAATTTTTTTTGAATAATTCGGTAAAAATCAAGCCCGTCTTCGCCACCATCAAGAGCATTAACAGGTTCAAAATCCTTTACAGTGGATTCTAAAGTTAAAACATCTTTTTTTTCAATATAAGGAGGATTAGAAACCATAATATCAAATTTTTCTTTTAAATTTTCAAACATATCAGATTTTACAATAGATAACTTTCTCTGCTCGTTTGAATTTAAAATACTTTCAGCATTTAATTTTGTAAAATTTAAAGCAGTTTCTGAAATATCAGTGCAACACACACTTTCAGGGTGGAATTCTTTTACAAGTGTAATACCAATACAGCCTGAACCTGAACATAAATCAAGGATTTTTTTGTTATCACAAATTTTACCCACTCTCTCAACAAGAAGCTCAGTTTCAAATCTCGGAATTAATACGCCGGGACCTGTTTTAAATTCATAACCATAAAAATTATTTTTACCAATAATATACGCAACAGGCTCATGATTTTTTCTTCTTTCAAGCATTTTCTTGAATAAATTGAATTCCTGCTGGCTTAAACAGAAGTTTTCATTTTGAAATAAATTTATTAAGTCAAATTTTTTCTTACCTGTAACTTCCTCTAAAAAAATCCAGATATTACTCTCTAAATCCTGATAAGGCAACCCATCCAGTACCCTCTCAGCATATATAACGGGGTCAGGTCTTCGATATTCACTTTTCATAATTGTAATATTATAATATTAACTTAAACTTTCCTCTTTAAGTTTTTCTTCCTGTTCAGCAATTATAAGAGCATCTATTATTTCATCAAGAGCAGAACCATCAATAACTCTGTCAAGTTTGTGCAATGTTAATCCTACTCGGTGATCAGTAACTCTATTCTGAGGATAGTTATATGTTCTGATTTTTTCACTTCGGTCCCCAGAACCTACCATACTTTTTCTTGAAGATGACATTTCTTCATGTTTTTTTGCTTCTTCAAGTTCAAAAAGTTTTGATTTTAAAACTTTCATGGCTTTCGCTTTATTTTTATGCTGACTCCTTTCATCCTGACAAGAAACCACCAGTCCGGTTGGAAGATGAGTTATTCTTACAGCCGAGTCTGTAGTATTAACACTCTGTCCGCCACATCCGCCTGAACGATATACATCTATTTTTAAATCCTCTGTTTTTATATCAATCTCAACATCTTCAACTTCAGGTAACACCGCAACAGTTGCAGCAGATGTATGAATTCTTCCACTTGCTTCTGTTGCAGGAACTCTCTGCACACGATGTGTTCCTGACTCGAATTTCATCCGAGAATATACCATGTCACCTTTTACAGAAAAAATAATTTCTTTATATCCACCCATATCACCAGCGTGTTCATCCATGAGTTCAACTTTCCATCCCTGATTATCAGCATATCTTTGATACATATTAAATAAATCACCAGCAAAAATTGCAGCTTCATCGCCCCCGGTTCCAGCTCTCAGTTCAACAAAAATATTTTTATCATCATTAGGATCTTTTGGCAAAAGCATAAATTTTAATTTTTCTTCCATTTCAGGGATTTGTTCGCGGGAATCATCCAATTCCATTTTTGCCATTTCAAGCAATTCTTTATCTTTTTCATTTGAAAGAATATTCTCAGCTTCTTCTATTGTATTCAGCAAATTAAGATATTTTTTAATTTCTTCAACAATAGGTTCTAAATGTGTTCTTTCTTTTGAAAGTTTTATCATTTTTTCCTGATCATTCATTATATCTGGTGATGACAACTGATTATTTATGCTTTCAAAAGTATTTAAAATCCCTTTCATCTTCTCACGCATGCTTTTCCTCCGGGGTCAGGTCTTCAGATTTCAGACTTTATAACCTTAATCTATTTATTATACTTTGGCTAATATTCCCATTATCAGTTTAGAAAATTTTGGTTTTGCCTGTTGAGCTGCCTCTACTACTTCTTCATGATTTGGAATAAAATGAGCTGTTCCAGTATGAACATTAGTTATAAGTGATATTCCAAGAATATTTTCAATTCCGCAATGCTTTGCAGTAATTACTTCAGGAACTGTTGACATTCCAACAGCATCTGCAAAAACTCTATACATTCTCTGTTCAGCTGGAGTTTCATAACACGGTCCAGAAAGAGCAAGATATACACCTGAAACAACTGGAACTGATTCGTTTTCGGCAATTTGTCTAATAAAATCGATTTTGTTGTATGCACCAGTCATAGCAGGAAATCTTGGTCCGATTTCATCAAGATTTTTGCCCATTAAAGGATTATTTCCCATCATATTTATATGGTCTGTTATAACCATTAAATCACCAACTTTAAAATTCGGATTTAAACCGCCTGCTGCATTTGTTACAATTAGTGTTTTAACACCAAGCATTTTAAAAACTCTTACTGGTAATGCAATGTCCTGCATCGAATAACCTTCGTAATAGTGAAATCTGCCTTGCATCGCGACAACTTTTTTACCACTTAATGTTCCAAAAACAAGTCGGTTTTTATGTCCTTCTACATCTGAAACTAAAAATCCTGGAATGTCCTTGTATTCCATCACTTCTTTATTTTCAATTAAATCTGCCAGATCACCAAGTCCACTACCTAAAATTAAAGCTATTTCCGGCATTATCTGAATTTTTTCTTTAATGTGTTCTACTGTATTTTTTAACATAGTGTTTATTCCGAGGCTAAGTTTTAATATTCGAAAAATCGAAAGTGAATATCAAAGACCTGACCCCGTTTCCTCCTAAAAATTAGTTGTTTTCCATGTATTCAAGCTGATCTCGAGTGTATTCATCTATTGAAATTCCAAGTGCCATCAGTTTTAAATTTGCAATACTTTCATCAATGTATTCCGGCACTTCATATAGATTTGGCTGCAATGTGCCATCATCCTGTAAAAATAATTCAAGTGAAAGGAGTTGAAGAGAAAAACTGATATCCATTACTGCTGCCGGATGTCCTTCAGCTGCTGTCATATTTACTATTCTGCCTTCTGCCAGTAAATTAACTCTTCTACCATCTTCAAGAACATATTCAGTTACATTATTTCTTGCTTTATCAATACTTTTAGCCATGTCATCGAGTGCTACTATATCAATCTCTACGTTATAATGTCCGGCATTACATATAATTGTATTATCTTTCATTTTTTCAATATGTTCTTTTCTAATTACGTTAATATTCCCTGTAAATGTACAG
>JBAZDD010000112.1:0-6858 GCA_041654635.1 Candidatus Muiribacteriota bacterium | reverse complement strand
ACAAAAACTTGAAAGCAATGGACCCCGGCATAAAACATCGCCGGGGCGACAGCAAAAAAAATATAAACATTACGAAAAAAACTTCATTGAGAATTGCTGCACATATGGAGTGCATGTTGGCAAGTAGTGTTGTTTCTACCGACCATTCCCGTTACCGTCTCAAGACTCATTGGAATAACTTGGTTGTTCACAGCATTCAATTCATCCATCATTTGCTTTTGGGTGAATCCTTTTGATTCTCGCTTCGCTTCCATTGCACTCCATAGCTTACCGATGTTGAAGTTGCGGTATTTACACATAATTCCTTGTTCCTCCTTATTTTTTGAATAAAAAATGAAAAAGGAGCCAGACCGATGAGTTATGCATTAATAATCACCATTCTTAAGATTCAACCCCGTTCCACACGCGTTTCATACGCGATTCTCCCGCGACTTTTTACACGGTTTATTTCAGCTGCTCATATTCTACTTTTGATATGTTTTTTTCGTTCTTATCAAATTCAATTCCAATAAGGATTATTTCTTTTCCTGAATCTAAAAACTGCTCATGATAACCTTTTTCTTTAATCTGTTTTAATGCTCCACCACCATCTGTTTTAAATTCAATTACATAGATTGCTTCAGGAAGTGTCAACAATGCATCTATCCTTCCTCTTTTAGTTGCCTGCTCACATTTTATATCTATCCCAAGCCCTTTTATATGTGCGTAAAATACACATACATAGTATCCTTCATAATTATACATTTCATTGTTTGTAAAATGATTATATGGTATTGATTCAAATAAACATTTCAAGCTTAATTCAAAACTTTCCATATCTTTATTAAATAATGAAAGTTTTATTTTATCTTTGTATTCTGTAGTCCTTATTTTTGTCAGAAAATCTGAAATACTGCTCATTAAAGATAATCTAACTTCTTTATTTGGAATATCCAGTTTATATCTTATCTCATCAAAAAAATCTATTTTTTCAACTATTGTCAAATATCCAGTCTGCCACATTAAAATTTCTAAATTTATATTATCTACATCAAAACTTCCTAACATACTTTCATCAAGTATTATATTTTCTAAATCAGGTATGAAATATTGATTTTTTTCAATAAGTTTTAATAAAAATGTCGGGGTTGCTGTTGAAAACCAGTAATTTCTGAAATCAAAGTTGTTATTAATAAATAAAAGAATATCAAATGGATTATAAACACTTTCACCAAGCCATTTATACCCATTATACCACTCGCGGATTTTATCTAAATCCTGACCCTTTAAATGCTCTTTGAAGCTATACTCTAGTTCACTTTGTGTATAACCGCATATTGTTGCATAATTAGGATTTAAAGTAATATCATTTAAATTATTCAGACCACTGAAAAGACTTACCTTACTGAATTTGCTAACACCTGTTAAAAATACAAACTTTAAATATTCATCTGATTTTTTAATAACAGAATAAAATCCTTTAAGCTGATCTCTTATCTCTTTTGCGATTTCTTCGTTTTCAATATTATCCAGAATAGGTTTATCATATTCATCTACTAATATAACTACTCTTTTATTATATTTTTTATAGGCTTTTATAATCATTTCCCGGAAAATATCAGAAGCATCATTATCTGTATTTTCAATTTCGAGACCTAATTCATTTTGATTTTCTTTCAGAATTACTAAAATTTTTTTATTCAAATCTTCTTTACTTTCAATATTTCCATCACCAAATATTATTCTGATAACAGGATGTGGTTCAAAAGCATATTTATCATAAATATATAATCCCTTAAAAAGCTCTTTATTACCATAAAATATTTCTTTTAAAGTATCTAAAAATAAAGATTTACCAAATCTTCTGGGACGTGATAGAAAATAATATTTACCAGAATTTATAAGTTCAAAAGCAGTTTTGGTTTTATCTATATATACATAATTTTCATTTATTATCTCTGATAACGTTGAAATTCCAATAGGTAATTTTTTCATATAGTTATTATACCAAAAATAAATTTAAAAGAGAAGATTTTTAAGATTCATTCGAGTTTTTTCACGCGTTTCTTTCGCGTTACATTCGCGGTTCTATAAGATATCAATAAATAGTTCCTGCCATCCATAACGGAATATTATTTCTCAAAGGTATTTCTATGTCATCTTTTAAAACATAATCTGCTTTTTTTAACTTTTTATTTTTTCCGCCTACTTCAATTTTCTTATTATCAATTAAAAAATCATAATGCTCTTCCTTTTCAGAACAGAAAACCTTATATTTTTCTGAAAAAATCATAGCTGTAAACGCTTCTCTGATATTTCCTTTTTCTCCATCATAACAATAATAAAGAGAAGGATCGCTTAAAAAAATTTTTGATCCTTTAGTTAAAAAATTTTTGTTATTTTTAGTTTTTAATATTCTGATAACATCAGATTCATGCATAGCTTCAAAAATTCCATATAGCTTTTCTTTTCCAATTGACCATTCTGTGCACATTTTACTTATGTTAACTGTTGGAACAGAAGCATATAGCAGATGCCCTAATATTGCATTTACCACTCTTATATGAGTGTTATTTACTGTTTTTAAATGAAATGGAATATCTGAATAAATTGTTTTTTCAACAATTCCTTTTATTCTTCTGCAATATTCACCTTCTTCAAATATAGGTCTTGTTCCCTGATACAAATAATCCTTAAAATATTTCAAGTGATTAATTTTGTAATATTCTTTTAATTTTTCTTCATCAATTTTAAAAAAATCAATCACTGGAAAAACTGTCCCAGTTTTAATATATAAATATTCTCTAAAAGAAAGAAAAGGTATTTTAAACTGAACAAATCTTCTTGATAAATCTCCAATACCCTCCCTTAACATTAAATTACTACTGTCACTTACCCATATTTTTTTATCTGGAAAATCGTCATACAATGATTTCAGATGAATACTCCATTCATTAGCAAAATGGATTTCATCAATCACAACTCCCTCGTAACCTGCCATAAAAATCTGATTAACAAGATTATATAGATTAACGGAAGAAATCAGAGGAGTATCTGCTGAAAAATATAGAAAGTTTCTGTTCTTAATTTTATCAATTAAAAAAGTAGTTTTACCAACACCACGAGAGCCGTAAATTATAACCCCACGGAGATTATCAATTTTCAGGTTTGAATAATAAAGTCTTTTCCTTTCAGGAAGATACTTTTTAAGTCTTAAATTTAAATTTTCTATATATTCAATAATATTATTCATAATTATAATTATATAGCAAAAATTAATTATTTTCAAGTTTCAGTTCTGAGATAGAACGATTTTTATAATTTTTAGTTCTGGGACAGAACGATTTTTGTATAATTTAGTTCTGAGATAGAACGATTATAAAAATTCTTTAAGCATTTTTTTAACAAAATCCCTCTTATAAACCTGTGGATGCGGGATTGTAAGAATTGGCGATTCCATTTTAATTTTATCATAAAAAATAATATCTATATCTATTTCTCTTTCTCCCCATCTCTGACTTTCACTTCTTCCAACTTCAGTTTCTATCAGCTTAATTTCTCTTAAAAGCTCATGGGGAGTCAATAATGTTTGAATTTTTATAAGCTGATTATGAAAATCTTTCTGTTCTTTAATTCCATAGGGTTTTGTAATAATTCTATTTCCGATTTTAAGAATTTTACCTGTTTTTTTTTGGATTAAATCAACTGCATTATCCATGAATAAATTTTCAGGTTCACAGTTGGAGCCCAGCAGTAAAATAACTTCAACCATTATAATCCACCTTAAATTACCTATTTTTAATAATTTCAACCTCACTGTAACCAGTCATATCAGGTATTGGCACCTGAGGTTTTTTAACAGTTACTTTAACCTGATTAACAATATTGTTGCTTTCCAGAATATAATCAGCGATTTTCAATCCAAGAGATTCTATCAGAAAAAATTTTGTGCAGGATACGAGTTTTTTTATATTCAGAAATATTTCCTCATAATTCACAGTGTGTTCAAGGCAGTCATTTTTTGCAGCTTTTTCAAGGTCTGCTTTTATTTCAACATCTACTATAAATCTCTGACCAACTTTTCTTTCAGCATCACACACACCATGATACCCGTAAAATGTCATATCTTTAAGTTTCAATGTATAATCAGTATTCATTTTGTACTCCTGTCAAGCCACTCTCTGTGCATTTTAACATTATGTACTCTCAAAAAATTCACACCTTCATTTAACATTTTCTGAGAAACAAGTAATGTATATAAGTCCTTTTCAGTATTATCGGTCAAGTTAAAACTTTTTGACAGAAAACTCTTTCTTGAAGCACCCACTAACAATGGTGAACCAAAATATCTGAATGAATTTATATTTTTAATTATTTCCCAGTTCTGTTCTACTGTTTTACCAAACCCTATTCCAGGGTCGATTATTATTTTTTCTTTTTTTCCTATTTTTTCAAGGAGAATATTATACGAATCAGATATTTCATCAATTATTTCCTGTGTGAGATTTTGATAACCTGTTCTTGTCTGCATATCTTCCGGTGTTCCTCTCATATGCATTAATATAAAAGGTGCTTTATATTCACCAGCAACATCTGCCATTTTATCAGGTAAAGTAGCACCTGAAACACAATTTATTATATCTGCTCCAGCTTTCATTGCTTCTCTTGCAACTTCTGTTTTACAAGTGTCAATTGATACAGGGATTAAAGAATTTTTACGTATTTTTTCAATAAGTGGTATTACTCTTTCAAGTTCTTCTTCTTCACTTACTTCTGACGCGCCTGGTCGATTTGACTGTCCACCAATATCAATTATATCAACAAAATTTCTCATCATCTCCATACAATTATCATAGGCTATATTTATGTCATAATTTTTCCCGCCGTCAGAAAAAGAATCTGGTGTGACGTTAATTATTCCCATTAAATATGTTTTGTTATTATGAAACTCCTTGTTCCTTACCTGAAACAAAATCTTTTTTTTAATGCTGGAAATAAAATTATTGATAAGGTCTATTTCTTTTGTAAGAAATTTCTGATATTTCAACTTTTCTGATAGTTTCTCGAAATTCCTTTCTGTTCCTATTATCGCAACATTTACTTCAGTCAGTTTTCCTCTTACAGCATCTTCTGGCAGAGCAACATCTCCACCACAGACAAGCATATCCTGTTTAAGAATAAGTGCTTTGGCAAGTGAAATATTATTAATAAAAAGTGTAAAAGTTCTGATTTTTTTTTGAAATATTGAAAGACCGCCACTACTGACTTTATTATTTTTAATTCTGTTATAAATTAAATCATTATGGTTGGAAGAATTATAAAAATTCATAGCATTTTTTATCTGCCATAAACTAATGCCATAGCTTCATTTCTGGCAGCTATATCGTTTTCAAAAACCCCTCTTACTGCTGAGGTAACGGTTTTTGCCCCTGAACTTTTCACCCCTCTGATAGTCATACACATATGTTCTGCTGAAATTACAACCATAACCCCTATTGGGTCGAGTGTTTTCATAAGAGAATCAGCAATCTGTGTAGTCATTCTTTCCTGAAGCTGAAGTCTTTTTGAATATATTTCAACAAGCCTTACAAGCTTTGACAGTCCTGTAATTTTATTATTTCTCGGAATATAAATTACATGAGCTTTTCCAATAAATGGCATCATATGATGTTCACACATTGAAGAAAATGCAATGTCTTTTACAATTATCATCTCTTTATGCGGTTCATTAAAAAAGATTTTCAGCTCTTCTTCCGGTTTTTTCTTCATGCCTGAAAAGAGTTCTTCATACATATTAGCCACTCGGAGTGGGGTATTTACCAACCCTTCTCTGTCAGGATTTTCCCCTATTGCTTCAAGTATATTTCTGACACTTTCTATAATTTTATTCTTGTCCATCTGATTTCTTACCATGCTCTTTCTTGTTTTCTTCTTTTTTAATTTCTTCTTTTTTTGTTTTTTTCTCTGAATCTTTCTCACTTTCACCTGGCAGTTCTATTTCAAGTTCTTCACCAGCCATTAATTTATCAACCTGTTCTTTTGAAAGTGTTTCATATTTAAGGAGAGTTTCAGCTATAAGTTCCAGCTTGTCTCTGTTTTCAGTTAAAAGTTGTTTTGTAGCATTATAACTTGAAACCACTATTTCTCTGACTTCAATATCTATCTGATGTGCGGTAGTTTCACTGTAATCTTTTATCTGAGCAATTTCTTTTCCAAGGAAAAAATGCTGTTCTCTTTTTCCAAAGCTTATAGGACCGAATTTTTCACTCATACCATACACACATACCATGTTATGAGCAATATTTGTAGCAACTGCTATGTCATTTGAAGCTCCGGTTGAAAGAAGGTCAAAAATAAGCTCTTCAGCACATCTTCCACCCATCGCTTTTTTTATTAATGCAATAAACTGTTTTTTAGAATATAAATATCTGTCTCTTTCAGGTATTGAATATGTAACACCAAGCGCCATCCCTCTCGGAATAATTGTAACTTTGTGAAGAGGGTCACAATCTGGAATCATCATGGCAACAAGAGCGTGTCCTGCTTCGTGATATGCAGTTATTTTCTTTTCTTCTTCACTTATAACTTTACTTTTTCTTTCAACACCCATGGTGACTTTATCTCTTGCATCTTCAAAATGTTTATGTGAAACTTTTTTAAGATTTTCTCTTGCTGCAAGCAAAGCAGCTTCATTACAGAGATTCGCCAAATCCGCACCTGACAGTCCAGGGGTGGTTTTAGCTATTACATTAAGATCAACTGAATCATCTATAGGAATATTTCTTGTATGAACTTTCAGTATTTCATATCTTCCTTTGATATCAGGTAAATCAACCACAATCTGTCTGTCAAACCTTCCAGGTCTAAGCAGAGCTGGGT
>JBAZDD010000111.1:0-6893 GCA_041654635.1 Candidatus Muiribacteriota bacterium | reverse complement strand
GTAACTTCTTATATATTTACCACCCTGATACATTCCATCAATGTAAAGGTCGCCTCTGACATTATCATCTTCTGTACTCCATGAAACGTTAATGCTTCTTACTTTTTTATTTTTATCAAGGTTAAGGTATATTCTTGAGCCATTGTAATAATAACCTGAAGCAAAAACATATCCTCTTCTGTCTTTATCAGTAAAAAGAACGTCTGATATATCTACAGCACCTTCTGTTTCAGCTACAAATATCTCATAATCCTGTTTTAATACTGAAACTGCCTCAGCTTCTTCATCATTTATTGCATGAATAAGACTGAATACTATAATCTGTTCTTCTTCTGTCATATTATTCAATGTTATAGTTGAAAAATTGCCTTCTATTCCTTTATTCTGCATAAATTCTGTGTAAAGTGCAAAATCAGAAATTTCTTCTCTTAATGTATTTTTATACTGAATATAAGCTCTTCTTATGTTTACTTTACCAGTTACCACTCTAAGTTCAAGTGAAAATCTCGGGGTTTTATTCCATAGATAAAAAGTTTCCCAGCTCATCCAGACTCTTTTGCTTCCTTCATACATATAATCAACATAAAGCTCTACTCTTGTGTTTTTATCTTCACTGGCATCATCCCATGAAAATTCAATATAATCAATCGGTCTGTCTTTTTCAAAATCAAGTCTTACTCTCTGTCCTGCTGAATATGTTCCCCATACAAAAGGCACATATCCTCTTTCATCTTCAGTATTCTGCGCAAATACTGAAAAAGAAAGTAAAATCACAATCAGTATCAATCCTATTTTTCTCATTTCTAAACCCTCCTGAAACATAATTTGTCATAATTATAATATATATTTTAAAATAAATCCACTGAAAAAAATTTTGATTTTTCTTACGCGTTCTATCCGCGTTACTCACGCGTCTTATTCGCGTTTCATTCGCGTTTTATAAATTTATTTTACTTTTAATATATTTTACGGTTTTAATGTATCGGACTTTGTCGAAAAACATTTCAGGATTTTTTATTTTTTCAAGATATTTCAATGCAGGGCTGAAATTTTCTTGTTTCATATAATATGAATAAATAAGGTAAAAACTTAAATCTTTTTTTTCAAAAACAACACCTGCCAAAATAAGAAAATGAGTAAAAGAAACAGAATATCTGTTTGAATCATAATTGAAAATTCTATCAATTATGTTTTTATTGTTAATAAAATATTTTTTATTATCTATAATCAAATTTGATAAAGTATAAAATTTTTTTTCTTCTATCATTTTACCAAACTCATTTTCAAAAGCTTTTTGAGCTTGTTCAAAAAAAGGTAAAATTTTAAATATATCTTTGAAACATCTTTTATCAATAAACTCTATAATTTTATGCTGAATACACTCTGAAGAATTTTTAAAAAATGGATAATCTCTACATAAATAAAAATCAACTAATTTATCAGACTGATTACAATTAATTATTTCATTGTTAAGATAATAATTCAAATGAGTGTTTATAAGATGATTTTTTGAGTAAAACATATTTTTTTTATACATTTCAATTAATTCTCTAAAATTTTTCTTTTTTTCAAACTCTGAAAAAAGTATTTTATCTATTTCTGTTTTCAGTTTGGTTTTATCATAAAGTGCTGATTTGAAGTCCAAATCATCTTGAATATCATAAACATATTTTAAAAAATTTTTTGCTAACTTTTTTATTTTTTCATTTTCAAAATAACCAGCTTGTTCAAATTTAACTGATTTGAAAATTGCCGGGTAAGACAAATAATACTCTGGGAATTTTTCTGATAGAATAATTAATATTTTTTCAAAAAAATCATTTGTTTTCAAACCATATTCTTCAATAATTTCTGGAATATCTGTATTTATAAAAATTTCAAAAACTTCAAAGTTTTCAATTAGATTAAATGAGACCGCATATTCTAAAAAGAGTCTATAATAATAAATATTGTGATTTTTTTCTAAAAAAATTTTTACTTTTTCAAAATCTTTCTGACAAGTCATATTGTATATTTTTTCAATATTTTTTTCTTCTTTATTTTTATCAGTCAGAGGAGAAAAAAAACTGTTATATCCAAAAGCTCTCAACCTGTCCTGCTGAGTATAAAAACTTGCTTTTTCTTCACATATTTTACAGTAATCTGGATTAAGTTGATTTTTTTTACATTTATTCTCAAGTTTCAAAACACAGAAATCTTTTTCCTTTTTAACGTTTTTCAAATCCATTTTTGAGTAATTTTCAAAGAATAATCCAGTCTGTAAACGTTTTTTATAATTTTCTATTATTTTTTCATTTTCAATATATTGATTAATTTCATCTACTGTTATTCCTTCATAATTTATACAGCCATAGCATAGTTTGATTCTGTCAAAAAAACCAAATATATGTAAATACCTGTAATATTCATTTAAAATGACATTTTCATTTTTATACTCATAATTAATATCTTTGCAACATAAAGCTTTTTTATCATTCTGCCATATATTGCTTTCAAAAAGAAGTTTACATGCCATTCTCTTAAAATAGTTTTCACCTTTTTCAATTTTAGATTTTGTTTCAATTTTTATATCAAAATCTTTCTGTAGAGATTTTATAGAATTATAAAAAAAATCATCATCATATATATCTGCTGTATTCAATTTTCTTAATCTTACTGTATATGGATTGCTTGAAACATAACTATCTTCACATATTTCAGGCATTATATTGTTTTTTTTATAAATTTTTATCCAGTAATTTAAAAAATCCGATATTTCTTCCCTGTTTTCAGGATTTATAACAAATTGAACTGCTGTTGATATAATATTTTTATTTTCCTCAGCATTAAACTTGACAGCATTTTTTATAAAGTTTTCTGCATTATCATAAACAATATTTTTATAATTTTTCCCCGAAAGCTTCAAATATGTTTCTTCATTAAAAGCATTGATTGAAAAAACAACTGTCAAAAACACTTTTGTCTTTTTAATAATATCTATAATAAAATTAATATTATTATAATCAAGAAGAATTCCGTTTGTATTAATATCAACACCTGTATTTTTTCCTGATTTTTGTATTTCAGAACATATATAGCTTAATATTTCTTTCCACTGAGGATTACAGAAAAATTCACCATTATTAAAAAGAAGGAGTTTTTCATAATTATTCTCTTTGGAAAATATTTTTTTTACATCTTCAACACTCATTATATTTTTTTTTATCTGTTTTTTGTTCTGAGTTTTATAACAGAAAGTACATTTCAGGTTGCATTCTGTACATGTTTCAAGTTGAAGAATCATATTTTGAAATCCTTAAGTTATGGCTGAATTTTAAAAGATTGATATTTCCACCCATCTTCTTCAAGAAGAATTACAAATCTGAAATATGTGTATATTTTTTCAAATTTTGCTTTCCCTGAATAAAATGCTGAAACCACTGTTTTATTATTAAAATCTTTCTCAAATTGAATGTTTCCTTCAATTAATACAAACTGTTCGAAATAACCTGTTCTTTCAATAACAGGCAAAATCTGGAATTCATATTCAGAAGCTGTTACGCTTTCTCTGAATCCTTGGGAAGCGTATTTATTAAAAGCTTCTTTAACATCTGGTGTGAGCATTTCTTTAACTGTGCTGTGAACAAAATTATCAGCATCTTTTTCTAAATTTCTAACATATAAATAGCGAAAAATATTTACCCCAAGTATATTTATTACAAAAAGTACTGTGACAATTAATATTATTTTAAAAATTTTTTCTTTTTTCATCAAAAAACTTCCTTCCCGATTTTCCTGTTATTGTTCGTTTTAATTGTTATTGTTCTTTGCATTAATATTGTTTCAAACGTTTTTGATTTTCCTTACTCACTTATTCACTTACTTACAGTTCTTATTATCATCAGCGGGCAGAACATGTTCTGCCCCTACAAGAGCTTAAAAGCAATGTTCTTGCTTATCGGATTACCGATTACTGATTACTGATTACGGCTCCATTGTTCTTCTGCGTTCCTGATATAGATTATACAAACAATTTGCTTTTTTTTCAAAATTAATATATAAAAAAAGCAAAGAATAACCGTCTAAAAATCGTGAATAATTCGCGTAAAAAACTGAGAGGACATAGCATATGAAAAGAAAAGAATTTTTATTAAAAAGAAGGATTGAATCTGTAATTTTTCTTGTTATTTTTTTTGGTATTTTTGGATATATAGCTTCTGTTATGGGAACAACCAACATGATAAATACAATTATGAAAACTGCACATGATCTGCTTGTGAACACTGTTTTCTATATTATGGGTATTACTGTGCTGGCAGGTGCTTTAGGTGCTCTATTTATTGAGTTTGGTGTTGTCAGAATGCTGGAATTTATTTTATCCCCTTTAATGCGTCCGATTTTTAATCTTCCTGGTGTGGCTTCTCTTGGTGGATTGATGACATTTTTCTCAGATAATCCTGCAATAATAAATCTTGCTGGTGATAAAAAATTCAAATCTTATTTTAAAGAGTACGAACTTATTTCACTTACAAATTTTGGAACAGCTTTTGGAATGGGATTGATTGTTGTAACATTTATGATTGGTATGGGATTTTTTGCCCCTTCGCTTATTGGACTTACCGGTGCTGTTATCGGTGCTGCTGTATCAACCCGACTGATGCAGTTTTTTATTAAAGATAAAATTAAACCTCTTAAAAAAAATAAAGATGAAGATGAAAAAAAATATATTTCTTTTAAATCAAAAGGCTCTGCTTTTCAGAGATTTTTAAATTCAATTCTCGACGGCGGAAAACAGGGTGTTGATATAGGTCTTGCTATTATCCCTGGTGTTTTAATTATTTCTACTTTTATAATGCTTATAACATTTGGTGCTGAAAATGCTCAGCATGGTTATAAGGGACTTGCTTATGAAGGTGTTCCTATTCTTCCTGAAATTGGCAGAATATTTTCTGGAGTTTTCAGAATTCTTTTCGGATTTGAATCCCCGGAACTTATAGCTTTCCCGATTACAAGCCTTGGTGCAGTCGGAGCAGCTTTATCACTTGTTAAAATTTTTCTTGAAAGAGGAATAATAACAGGTAATGAGATAGCAGTTTTTACAGCAATAGGAATGTGCTGGAGCGGATTTTTATCTACCCACACTGCTATGCTTGATGCACTTAATCGTCGCGAACTGACTTCTTATGCACTTATTGCACACACTGTGGGCGGATTACTTGCCGGTGTTTCTGCACATTATATTTTTGTACTTTTTAATTTTATAGGCTCTTAAATTTATTTTTTTAATATATTTATCATTTCAAGAGCACTCATAGCAGCATCAAACCCTTTGT
The DNA here is from genome assembly GCA_041654635.1 of Candidatus Muiribacteriota bacterium. Taxonomy (GTDB): domain Bacteria; phylum Muiribacteriota; class Muiribacteriia; order Muiribacteriales; family Muiribacteriaceae; genus JBAZDD01. Next base: position 1,581 of record JBAZDD010000111.1, on the reverse strand, counting down.
TTCCTGCTTTAACACCTGCTCTTTCAAGAGCCTGCTCCATATTTTCAGTTGTAAGCACACCATAAATTACAGGAATTTCTGAATCCATTGATACTTTTGCAATTCCTTTTGAATTTTCAGCTGCAACATAATCAAAATGGGGAGTATCCCCTCTTATAATTGCACCCAGAGTAATAATTGCATGATATTTATTTTTTGCTGCAATTTTCTTACAAATAAAAGGGATTTCAAAAGCGCCTGGAACTCTGTAAACATCTATATTTTCACTTTTTACACCATGTCTTGTCAACCCGTCTTCACAGCCTTTCAACAACTGCTCTGAGATAAGACTGTTAAATCTTGCAGTAACAATAGCTATTTTACAGTTTTTCCCATCATAATTACCTTCAAAATAATTCATTTTTCCTCCAGTTTATTATAAATTATGTCCAAGTTTTTCTTTTTTGGTTTTTAAATATTTTGTGTTATTACAGTTTACCGGAACCAATACAGGCAGAGTTTTACAAATTTCAATCCCATAAGCTTCAAGACCGACAATTTTTTTCGGATTATTTGTCATAAGATTAATTTTTTTTACTCCCATTTTTCTTAAAATCTGAGCTCCTATTCCATAATCTCTCAAATCAGCTTTGAATCCAAGTTTTTCATTTGCCTCAACTGTATCATAACCTTCATCCTGAAGTTTATAAGCCCGGATTTTATTAAGCATTCCAATTCCACGACCTTCCTGTCTCATATAAACAATAACCCCTCTACCTTCATCATTTATTTTCTTCATAGCGTATTCAAGCTGTTTTCCACAATCGCATCTCTGAGAATGAAAAGCATCACCTGTAAGACACTCAGAATGAACCCTGACTGTAACAATATCATCTTCATTCCACTCACCCATAGACAATGCAACATGATGAGCTTTACTGTGAATAACTTCAAAACCCGTTAGAGTAAAATCTCCAAAATCTGTAGGAAGTTTTGTCTGTTCTACTTTTTTAATAAGAGTTTCTCTTGCAATTCTGTATTTTATTATTGCCTCAACCGTGACAATAGGTATATCAAATTTATCTGAAATTTTCTTTATTTCAGGCATTCTTGCCATGGTTCCATCATCATTCATAATTTCGCATATAACACCTGCCGGTTCTAAACCAGCTAAACGACATAAATCAACAGAAGCCTCGGTCTGACCTGCTCTTACAAGCACTCCACCTTCTCTTGCTCTCAATGGGAAAACATGTCCCGGTTTTACAAAATCACCAGCTCTGGATTCAGGATTTGCCAATAATTTTATTGTATGTGCTCTGTCATGAGCTGAAATTCCTGTTGTAACATTATTTCTTGCCTCAACACTAACAGTAAATCCAGTTGTGAACTGCGATGTGTTATTTTCAACCATCATTGGAATATTAAGTTCTTCCAGTCTTTTCCCTTCCATGGCAACACATATAAGCCCACGACCTTCTTTTGCCATAAAATTTACAAGCTCAGGGGTGGCAAATTCCCCGGCAAACATGAAATCGCCTTCATTTTCTCTATCTTCATCATCTACAATAATTATGGTTTTTCCATTTTTTAAATATTCAA
>JBAZDD010000110.1:0-6927 GCA_041654635.1 Candidatus Muiribacteriota bacterium | reverse complement strand
CTTAAAAGCAAAGAACAAAAACAATTAAAGCGAACAATAGCGGAGAAATAAAAGAATAAAGCATTAATCAGATGAAGATGGAAACCTGAAAATTGTCGAAGGTCAGCAATGGGGTCTGCGCCGCGCCCGAGATTAAGCTTACTTATGCGGCCTGACCACTCGTTTTGTGAAAAAATAACAGCCGTTACCCGGAGAGTATCTGGATTTGGTGAAAAGCTTACAACAGAAGCCGGGCAGAACAGTGTTCTGCCCCTACCAAAACTTGAAAGCAATATAAAACAGTGAATAAGAAACCGGAGTTTCACTCCTCGGTGAGTGAGACCGGAAAGTTTAAAGCGTTTACTTACTCACTTATTCACTGCTTCATCTTTCACTGGTTCACCATTCACTGCTTCTATATTCTCAAGTTCTCTGGTTATAAAATCTGGTAAAACAAATATTTCAGTTGAATCAGTTAATTTACCATAAACTTCAGAGCCTGGTTCAATTATAAGTATAACCTTCTGTTCATTATTACTATATATTTTAACAGTATAAAGTGGTTCTGTAAAATCAAAGTCAAGTCCGGCATTATCAACATCAATCCATCTTTCGGCTCTTAAAAATCTTAAATCATCCATTATTCTAAGGGCTGCTTCTTCATCAAATTCAACTTCTTCACCGTTTTTTTGAAGATTAAATTCTGCTCCATCTGGGTTGAAATTTATTGTAAAATTCATTTCATCGCTTGATACTTCAATTTTATCAATTTCATTTTTACTGTCTTCGAGTATATTTCTTGATTTATAATAATAAACATCTGGATTGAACATGCTGACTATATAACTTGAAACAATGAAAATTGAATCTGGTGAACTATTTATTTCCATATAATAATTTCTGTTATCATAGGTTTTTTCACCAAAAATAATTTCATATTCTTTTTCTTTACCTGATACTTCAACTTTCATATATGGATTATCAAGTCCAAAAGAAAAATCAGCATCTATATTTTTTTTAAGTTCCTGATTGTATGTCAAAGTTTTAAGCTGATTGATTAATGGGTCCACCCGGGAATTCTCACAGTAAAAACTTTTCGGCTCAATCATCATCCAGCCTTTTTCTCTTCTTTCAAAAGAAAATTTCTCATTATTTTCAATTTCAAAACTTATTTTCTGAGCCTGTTCTGTAAAAGATGAGAAAAGTCTTTTTGAATCTTCTTCTCTTTCTTTATCCATATATAGCTTATCAATATACAACAGCAAAATAATTAATATTCCAAAGGATACAGCAAGTTTTATTAAATTTTTTTTCATTTTTTCCCCTTATATTTAATTAGAATTGTTGTCTATTTTTCTTTTCAGATAGATTCCAAAATAAATTAAAAGAGGTATAAGTGGCACTATTACAAGACTCAGCCACTGAAAGAATACAATCTGATTTTCTGTTGGCTGAAAAAGCTCTCTTACCACTTTTTTTGGTCTGATTGCTATAAAATCTTCAAATCCTGCCATGAAATTTACACAGTTAAGAAAAAAATCAAGATTTCCCTGAGTATTTACCATACTGTTTGAAATAAATGCAGAGTTTCCTATTACCAGTATTCTTGAATAAACTGAATTTTCATCCTCGTTTTCAGTTTCAGTTTCAGTTTCGGAAACAAGTTTTCTTTCACTTATTGCTGCAATTGTTAAAGGTCCATTCAAATCTTCCTCTGGATTAAACTGTGCTTTACCTTCTGTGAAAAGTCTTTCAATATCACTTTCTCCCCAGCTTCCCTCACCAGTTTGAGCTAGAATTTTTGCAGAATACTGTTTTTCAACATCATAACCTGGAGTAACTGGCATTGCCCAGTTCAGCACAAGTGCAAGCTCAAATCCTTCTGTTATTTCATGTGGAGAATACGCTGTAACAATTGGCATTACATAGTTTGTCCCGATAAATTTTGCCAGAGGATTCTGGTCTATTACAATATTATTCTGAGGTAAAAGATTATATTCTCTCAAAAACTCATCAAAATGCTGTTTTGTCGGGTCTATCAAAACAATAACTTTTCCCCCATTTTTAATGTAATTATCAAGTGCTGCTATTTCAAATTCTTCATATTTTTTTTCAGCTCCTGCAATTATTACAACAGATGCATCTTCAGGTATTTTTCCTGTCTGAAGTAAAAATAATTCTTCAACTTTATAATTTTCCTGTTCAAGCATATGAACAGCATAGGAAATATCATCCTGACCATCACCAGTTATTTTTCTTTCACCATGTCCCTGAATAAAATAAGCCACTTTTTTATCACCAAAAGCCACTTCTTTTATTGCATTTGTAAAAGCAAGCTCTGAGATTTCTGTAATTTTCTTTTCATTATCATTGTATTTAAATAGTATTGTACCTGATGATGTAATATTATGTTTCTGTGCGGTAAATGGATCATTTATTGGATTGATTTTTCTGAAATTTATTCTTCTTGTGTGCATTCTGTATCTTTCAATTAAATCACTTACCTGAAATTCTGCTGCTTTATGTTCATTTTCAAAAAAACTAATTATTTCAATGTCATTTTCCAGTGAATTTAATATTCTTACAGTCTGTTCTGAAATTGTAAATCTTCCGCTCTGAGTAAAATCAAACTCTTTATTATTATCATAAACAATAAAATTAACTGCCCAGAGTATTAAAAAAATAACAAATGCATAAGTTATGGCACTTGTTGAAAATTTTACACTTCTTCCTTTTACCGCCTTATAAATAACATCCCCACGCACCACAATAAAGCTTATGAAAAACACTGCACCTACAATCATTAATGTTACTGGAACCCATCCAAGTATATTATCCATTTTTGATGCAAGAATTGCTGCAAATACAAAAAGCAGTGATAATAGTATGTTAAAAGCTGTATATTTTTTATAATCTGTCTTTTTCATTCTTCTACTCCCTCCATCTTATTGAATCAATATATAAATCACTCAAAAACAGCATATAAAAAATCATTGAAATAAAGTATGTTAAATCTTTAAGCGATAGTGTGCCTTTAATAAATGAATTAATATGTGAAATCATTGATAATTCTCTGACTGCAATGCCTAAAAATCCACCAAGGCTGTCAGAAAGCCATGAGCTTATCCATAACAGAAGCAATGCTGCAAAAGTTGATAACGCTGCATAAACTGGATTTTTTGATGTTGTGGAAAAAAATAATCCAATAGCAATTGAAGCTGCTCCGAATAGAAAAAAACCAGCAAATGAAATTAATACTGTTTTATAATAAAATGGCATTATCATATAAAGCACTAACGGAAAAATTCCAATAATTGCTGTGAGTATAAAGAGAATTGTTAACAAAGAAAGATATTTACCGCCAATAAGTTCCCAGTTTTTGAGAGGTGATGTCATGAGAAGTTCAAAAGTTCCTGATTTTCTTTCTTCAGAAACTGCTCTCATACATAAAAGCGGTATTATGAACATTAAAACTATACATATATTACCAAGAAATCCGCCGATAACCATAGCAGCTGTCAATTCAAAATCCCCTGCATAAGGTGAAGCCGCCTGCATACTTACCTGTACATATCTATCAAGACCTGAAAGAAAAAAATATCCTGAAATAAAAAGAAAAACAGCCATTATAATATATGCCATGGGAGAATAAAAATAATGTTTCAACTCCTTTTTCAGTATAACCATAATATTATTCATTATTTAACCTCCTCTTTTGTAGTAAGATGAAGAAATACTTCCTCAAGTGTTGCCGTTTTTGGTATTACACTGTATATTTTCACCCCTGAATGAACAAGTGTGTTAATTATATCTGAAATACTTGTGTTATCTACGGTTTCTATCTCAAAAACTCCATTTTCTTTCTGATTAATTTTTTTAATTTTTTCCATATTTGAAAGTGTATTCTCAGCTTTTTCAATCTCTTCCATAATTTTTATTTCAAAAAGATTGTCTGATTTCAGTTTTTCTGTAAGATTTTCAGGTGTATCTTCTGCAACTATTAATCCTTTATTAATTATTAAAACTTTGCTGCATGTTGCACTTACTTCAGGAAGAATATGAGTTGAAAGCATTATTGTATGTTCCTGTCTTAATTCTTTTATCAGATTTCTGACTTCAATAATCTGAATAGGATCAAGTCCTGAAGTTGGTTCATCAAGAAACAGGATTTTGGGTTTGTGAATCATTGCCTGAGCTATTCCTGTTCTCTGTTTGTATCCTTTTGAAAGCTCTCCGATTCTTCTATTAAAAACATTTGCAAGTCCACACTTTTCAACTACATAATCTGTGTAAGGCTTTTTTTTATGTTTTGGAACATTTTTTATTCCTGCAACAAAGTCAAGATAATCTTTAACTGTAAGGTCAGGGTAAACTGGCGGAAATTCAGGAAGATAACCTATATTTCTTTTAACTTCGAGTGGATTTTCAAACACATCATATCCTGCAATTTCAGCTTTTCCATCAGTTGCCGGAATAAATCCGGTAAGAATTCTTAAAGTGGTTGTTTTACCTGCACCATTTGGTCCAAGAAATCCGATAATCTCACCTTCTTTTACCTCAAAATTCAGTCCTTTGACTGCGGTGATTTCACCATATTTTTTGACTAGACTGGTTACTTTAATCATTCAGTTTCCTCCTAAATTCTCTTGCTTCATGGTAAAAAAATGTATCTACAATATAAATTCTATTTTCTGTCAGACAATAAATCCCTGTGTTTGAAGGATTTCTTCTTCCATAAGCAACATTAAAATATTTACCGTTATCCAGGTAAACTGTTACAGAAAAATGCGGGTTTTCTAAACCAAGTTCAGCCAGATTTGTTAAATTATCAAACTCTCGCTGAACACTTATCGTGTTTATTTTTTCAAAAAAACTCTCAAATTCTGTTTTTTCAATTTCTGTTTCCTTGAAAACAAAAAAATCATCCTTCTGATTCAAATCAAAAATCTCATTATTTTCAAACTGAAGAATTATTTTTTCCACATTTTCAATTTCAATTTTCTGAGAAAAAAAATAATTATCTGTTTCAGTCTGATTCATAATTGTGTAGGCAACAGCAGCAACAAGAATCAAAATTATAACCAGTATAATATTGGTTTTAATCATTCTTTTTCTCTCCTTACAATTACAAGAGCACCTGCCATTGCTATAAGAAGAGGTATAAATACTACTGAAATCCAGAATATTTTTTTCATTGCAATCTGTGTAAGAGTTACAATTCTTTTCAGCGAATGATCAACCGGTCTTACCGAAGCAACATCTTTTTCAACAGCCAGCCAGTCTATACAGTTAAAAAATAAATCTGCATTTCCAAATCTTTCGATAAAATCATCAGTTGCAAAAGTTGAGTCACCTGATATAACTCCTCTGGCATCTATAACTTTAAATGAACCATCTTCCTGTAAAGCAGTATTTTTTAACACAGTGCTTAAAATATTGGCTGGTCCAGGAATATCCTGATTTGGAACAAATTCAATTTTTTCTGTAACTCTTTCAGATAACTTGATAAAACTTTTCGCTCTATCTGAATTGATTAAAGAAAGAACATAATAATCTCCCTGCGGTTTAAGGCTTGATTCTTTTATTGGTCTTACCAGAGGGAAAACTGTCTGAGGAAGTTTTTCAGTTATAAAATGAGTTGTGTAACTTTTTACAGCTGGTGCTGTCGGGTCATTCCACAGATGGGCTCCAAAATCAGCAATGAAACCACTGAAAACATCAAAACCCATATGGGCAGCTATTTCTCTTACAGGTGCTCCGCCTTCAAAGGCAGTATCAAGAAGAAGGAAAATTTTTCCACCATTGTCAAAATATGTTTTAATGATTTCAACCTCTTCTTTCTCAAGATTTCTTTTAGGGGAAGCAATCAAAAGAATGTCACAATCTTCAGGAACTTCGTTTTTACCTGCAAGATTAAGTGAAAAAATATTATATCCGTTCATTTTCAGAAGCTCACCGATTTTTGAATAACTATCTGGTTCGTAAGTATTGAATTCTTTTTCACCATGACCTGTTAGAAAATATATGTTCAGAATTTCAGATGATAATATTCTGTTTATTGCCATGGCAAATCTTTCTTCACTTATTCCATAAACTTCTTCCCTTTTATCACCATAAATAAGTATGGCAACTTCATTTAAAACCCCAAATTCAGAAGCTTTTCCCGGATTCATATCCATTTCTGTAACTGAAAGTTTGACATTTTTTGAAAATATTTTGAACTGCTCTAGTTTTTTCATTACCTGACTGAAATAACTTGATGAACTTTTATAAAAAACATGAATTTCAAGTGGCTGTTCAAGACGAAGCAGAGTATCTTTTGTTGACTGTGCAAGTGAGTTAAGCATGTTAGAGGTAATATCAACATGAAAAAAAAGAAAATTTGATATAATATTTACTGCAATTATAACTCCAAGAACGAGCAGAACAGTTAAAGCATTATTTATTCTATATGTTATTTTTTTTGTTTTCATGAGCGAAACCTCTTATCTTCAATTATTTTAACTGTCAGAAGCAGCATAAATACAATAACAGATAATATAAAAACAATTCCTCTTGAATCAATAACTCCTATTGAAAAAAAGTAAAAATGAAACCTTAGCGAAATTGTTCGAAGAACAGCACCAATATTATAACCCAACTGTTCAACCAGCATATCAACTGCCCAGAGCATGAGAAGCATTCCGAAACATGATATTGCTGCAACCACCTGACTTTTTGTAAGTGAAGAAGCAAAAAGTCCAAATGATATATAACACATTGAAAGCAGAATTAATCCTGTGTATCCACCAGTAATAATTCCATAGTCCGGCACTGAATACATTTCAAGAAATGTAACATAGATAAAGGTTGGTAAAATCATTACAAAGGTAAAAAGTGTTGCCCCTATAAATTTACCTAACACAACATGCCAGGAAGCCAGAGGGTAACTGAGAAGAAGTTCAAAAG
>JBAZDD010000109.1:0-6974 GCA_041654635.1 Candidatus Muiribacteriota bacterium | reverse complement strand
AACATGATGGAATAAGCTGTTCATAATTACCTCAATTTTGAATTTCAAATCAATTATTTTATTTTTTTTAATAATTTTTTTGCTTTTATATAATTGGGTTCTCTTTCTAAAATATCATTTAAAATTTCTTCAGCTTTTTTTAATTTGTTTTTTGTAAAATAAATATAAGCTCGATAATAATCATTTTTTAATTCAAGTTCGTATTTTTCAGCTTCAAGAGACTCTTTCTGATTAATAAGAAATTTATTCTGATAATTTAACTGAGATATATTTTCAGATTTTTGTTTATAAAGATCAACATTTTCACTTTTTGCAGATATTTCCTTTAAATCCTGTTTTAATTTTGTGACAAGGGTTTCAGTATGTGAAAGTTTTCCTTCAAGTTGGTCAATTATGCCGTTTCTTTCTTCTAATTCGAACATTAACTTTTCACGAATATCATCTATACCTTCCATTGTTTTAAGCTTTTCAACAAAAAGTTTCTGATTTTCTTCAAATTGATTAATTTTTATGTCTTTTTCTTCCAGACGTTTATTTTTATTATGGAGTTCATCTTCAAGATTATTAATTTTTTTTCTCATATCTTCAATTATTTTTTTAAAAGTAGCAATTTCTGAGCTGACAGGCTTATTTTTCTTTAAATCAGAAAATTTACCCGATAAAAACTCAATATTTTCCATAAGATCCTGAAGAATAAAAGGTTTGAATATAATACTGTCAGCAAATTTCCTTACTTCTACCATATCTTCATCTGGTATTTCATTTGCCATGACAATAATTTTTACGTTTTCAAGGGTTTTCTTTTGATTTAACTTGTTTATAAAATCGAGTCCGTTTATAAGAGGCATATTATAATCAAGTAAAAGCATGTCAATGTCTTTAATATCAGAAAGTTCGTGAAGTGCCTCAAAAGCATCAGTATTCCCGATAACTATAAATCCAGATTTTCTCAGCCTTTCACTTAATATATTGACATAATAATCTTTATCATCAAGAATATATATTTTCATAGAAAGATATGATAACAAAAAATTATAAAAAAAAAAAGAGATGGGGTCAGGTCACGGGGTCAAGTCTCGACATTCGAACATCTGAAAATGTCGTATGTTGAGACTTGACCACAGTTAATATAGACCCCGTTTTTTTACTGACCTGTATTAAGGTTTCTTAAACCATCAAGTGTGTTTATAACATTTTCAACACCAGAAAGCTGTGGGTCAAAAGATGATGATACGTTATCTAATACACCCTGTAATCCACCAGAAATATCCATAACATTACCTGATATATTACCAACTATGTCAACAACACCATTAATATCAATACCTGTTAGTGACTGAATCTGTCCTGCATACTGACCAATCTGTGGTGCAATCTGATCTAATCCAGATATAACACTACCTGCTATACCTGAAACCTGACCAATTATATCACCTAAGCCACCACCTGTAACAGCACCAAGAATACTGTTAAGTCCACTGCCTATACCACTACCACCAATTGCATCCATAACACCGCCAAGTATATTACCACCAGCTCCACCGAAAAGGTTACCAGCTATTTCTCCAAGACCGCCGCCACCTACCATGCCTGTAACAGCACCAAGAATATCTCCTAATCCACCACCCTGAATGGCACCAGCTACACCAGCAACTGCACTGGCTATTGGTCCTACCTGAGATGCAATCATCAAAACAGGTCCAACTATCTGACCTATACCAGGGATAAGAGAAATAAATGGAGCAGCCACCTGTAACACACTACAGACTTTGGCAACAACTCCTGCTATTTTACCAACAATACCTGCAACTGCACTGATTACACCACCAGCGTATGCAAACTGAACAAACATAAAACTGAAAAGCACAAAAAATATCATCAAAGTCATCAAACTTGAATTTCTGTTTTTAATAAACATAACGCCACCTCCTTATTTTTAACACATTTATGTAAAATCCCCGTGCCCAAATTTATTGAATAACTGAATCAGGGTTTTTAATCCATCCGGGAAAATTCACCAGATGATTTTCATAACGACTTTCTACACTTGTTGCAAACATTATTTTTTCTTTTTTAAGCTTACCTACTTCGTGCCCTATTTCAAACAGCACCTGTATGTTATAAAATTTCCTGTGATGCGGTAGAAGCTCATAATAATGTAGTGTAAAACTTTCAATACCTTCCCAAATTCTTGGTCTTTCATTGTCATATTCTCTTGTTACAGTTTTAGTATTGCTGTCATAAGTGTATTTTACTTTTTTAGCTATCGGTTTTCCTTTTTCGTAAGAGTGGAATTTTCCAAAAATCACTTCCTTACCACCCGATATATCTCTTACATTTAAAATACTTTCCGTTCTGTAATTAGCACTTGTTTCAATTTTACATGACATTGAAAGATCTCTTTTTAAGTTTTCTATAAGTAGTTGAGCTTCTGAGTCAACTATATTTTTCAACTGCCCTTGATAAAATGTTCTGTTGGTCTGCTGAAAAATATTCATAAGTACAATACCCACAAGAGCAAATATTGCAACAACAATCATTATTTCAATGAGCGTAAACCCTTTTTTAATGTTGAACATTTGCATTGTTCACCACCACTGTAGAGATTTTTTCCATTCTGTGGGGATTTCTGCCTGATGTAAAAAGCAATTCTTCCCACATTACAACACAGGTTAGTTTAACCGTACTGTTATCAAGCATTTCATAATAACCATAACGTTTAAACTCACCCATTCCTTCCCATCTGAAAAATTCATCATCATATATAACAGGTACTTCTTGAGTATCTATTCCATAACCCGTGTTATATGGATAATATCCGACAAAATTCGCAAGAAACGCAAAACCTTCTGCTTGTGATTCGTCGGGTTCTCCATTGTTAACCCACATAAGTTTCTGAAAATCATCATCTGCAATTGCCTTTTTTTTATCGTAAGTTGGCGCAGACATAATAAAAAAACCTTCTGCAGTCCTGTTAGCGTAATAATCCCCTAAAAAATCAAGGCTTTTCATCCACTCTAACCCCTCAACAGCCAGATTATATGCCTGGTTAGTCAACTGCATCTTCATCTGATTTCTTGACCCCATTCCAAGCATATTGTACATAAAAAGCAAACCTGTGCCTAAAATTGTTATTGCTATCATCACTTCAATAAGTGAAAAACCTTGTTTTTTCATTTCAAACACCTCGCCTTTACATTGAGGTTAACTGTGTAAGCATGTCAACACTTAGAGCAAACACTGTTGCAAGCCTTCTATCTTTGTTGTCATCAGATTTAAGGTCAAGGTCAATTTTCAGCTTGGAAAAGTTAGAAAGCATTTTACCTTCTTCATAAGCAAAATAAATTTTTCCATTTCCTTTAATCTCTAACTTTAAATACCTGTCATTTACCCTGTTTGTTTCAAACCTTGATTCTATAACAGCGCACTTAGTTCCTCTGTAAGTTTCATATCCTTTAAAAATAAAAGTTATAGCAACTTCCAGATTTTTCTGATCCTGAGCTATATCACTGATGTCAAATCGAGCTTTCGTTCCCCAAACATCACCAATTTTAACAGCTTTGTCAGGAAAGTTAACCTGTAGCTCTGTAATTTCTTTACCTTCAGTAATATTTTCAAGAATTTTTCCTGTTCTATCCATCATTACTTCAGTAAAAGAACCTTCCCCACCATATTTTGATTCTTTTCCCTGAATAATAATCTTACCAGAATCGACTGTGTTTTTCACTTTATATATTCCAGTTCTGTTAGTTTTCTGAGCTTCTCTATTAATATTGAGAATAAGCTCACTTCCAGTTTTCTGGTCCATTCCGAACATTGTAAATTCAGTCTGAGTTTTTGTACTCATCTGAAAAGCCTGAAAGGGATTATTTTCAAAATTATACTCAAGCTTGACTGTTGCTGGATTAGCCATTACTGCAATGGAAATTACTGTAAATAGTAGTATAGCAAAACGCTTCATTGAAACCTCCGAAAAATATTCATTTGTCAATTTAACATCACCCCCTATAATTTAATTATAACGTATTTTTTTAAAATTCGCTTGTTGTTTGTCTGCCGACGTGGAAAAAAGCATATGGTAAGCCAATATCAGCAAGATAAAAATTTACATCAGCAGGGTTTCTGTTTAATAATCTTTCATCATATACTATATCAGTACCTCTAAAAACATTTGGCGCTTCATTGGAACCTGTTGGATAATAATAAAAAAAGTCACCTACCCAGTTACCTTTAATTAGTGCACCAAATGCAGACGAAATAAAGTTTGGTCTGGCTTTTCCTAAATTGTAATTCTGAGAAACATAATCCCTGTTTAACGCAACTAAAGAAGCATGTATCTCAAGTCTTTTAGAACCATCCCCTCTTATAAAAATTGTTGAAGTCCTTAACTCTTTATCAACTCTTCTTCCAACAGTTGCTATTATAAGCATATCATTAACAGGATCTACAGGTTTAATATCTGTATTAATAACAACATCTCCAGCAACAAGCAGTACACCTTTACCAACATATTTTACTTCTTTTATCCCGTCATCTACAGGTATAGGAAAAGCAGAATTAATCAAATATACTCCATTTAAGTAAATTGTCATTGTATTATCTTCGACTTTGATACAGTTATGTGCAAAATCAATATAATCAATATAAACAGATGTAATCTTATCAAGATAGATGTTTGAAAAATCTGGATCAATTCGATGGGAATTTGCAACTTTATCAAATGAAATAATGCCATCTTTATTGTATGGGGAAATTACAACTTTTGAATTAAACCCTCTTAATCTGCTGTTGGCTCTTCTGATTTCTGGACCATTTGAAGCCACATATACCATATTGTCAAACTTTTCTTTTTCACTTAACACTTTAGGTTTTACATCATTATCATCATCATTTTCAGGTTTTTGCTTTTCCATTTTTAAATAATAATTTTCTATGTGTCTAACAAAAACATGTCCTTCAACCTGTGTTTCAGACTCAAAACCTTTATCTTTAGTCCATTTACCTCTTAACTGCATAACAGGATGAGCTCTAAAAGCCTGATTAGCATCTGAACCGCCAATCCCCTGATTAAAAAGGGAATCTTCAATAAAAGAACTCGGACTGATAGAATTATAATGAGTTTTTTTATAATCTCTATCGCTGTATGCAAACCAGTTTAAAAGATTTGTCATACAGGCAAACGGAGGGGAAGGAAAATGATCTTCATTTTTATATTTTTCACCATCATTATTTGACGATGAATTATTTGAATCATTTGAAAAATCTGGATCAGACAACATCGGACCACTGATTGGATTATTTTTTTTATCCTCCATATCTTTCCAAACTTTTGGAAAAATTGTGTTTCTTAATTCAGCCGTAAATGCATAATTATCAAACTCATAAGCATTTAATCCTATAAAATCATACCCTTCAATTTTATCGTCTTCAAAATCCCAGTCAACTGGTTTTTTTATTAAAATTGCAGGGTCTTCTTTTGAATAATCCTTTTTAGCAACTCCTGTAGTTTCAATAAATTTTCTATATGGTAAAGTAGCATATTCCCAGCCATCTACAGCTTTCCATAACTCAGGTTTCTGACTGTTTATTATAACTCCGATTGCTATTGCAATTTTTCCTTCTGTTCCAGGATGATTTACGATAGTATCTCCAGCTTGATCTTCATATAGTCTTGCTATGTAATCATATATATTGAGTAATTGAATCTTCCCCATTGCACTTAAAATTAAATCAAATTTTTCCTTTCTCGAATCACTGCCTGAATAATAAACCATTTTTACTTTTCCAATTGTTTCATCATCTTCATTTTTAAATTCATACTCAGTATCTTCTTTTTCATATTTTTTTATCATAGTGTTTTCAGTTTGATAATAATTACCATAATTTTCTCCAGGTAAATCTATGAAAAATTTATGAATAGAATCTCTTAATTCCTTTGAAGAGCCCATATAAACTCTTCCTAATTTATCTTTACCATTATGCAGTCTTACATAAGCATAGTAGTTTGCAAGAATTTTTTCATGGCTGTCTTCATCCATATATTTGTTATAAACAAAGTTACCATGTCTTATTTGATCAACACTTTTTTCTTCATTTCCAGATTTAAATGTATAATTTTTAATATATTCATTCATTGCATATTTAATAAACATTGTATATGAATTAAGCTCGTTATATTGACCATCGTATGATAATGCAAGAGGATTTACAATTTTAACGTCTTTGGCTGCATGACCAATATAATAAGCATCATTTACTTTTGCCTGAGCCATTATTTCAAGTTGACCGACTTTTTCAAGACCATAATTGACAGACGCTTCTGTTTTTTTATTGTCTCTTCTGTGAACATCTGTTGCATGAAACCTTGCTCTTGCTTTAATTTCCGCATTAACCTGTTTTGCAAGATTATTTATTGCCATGTTTGAGACGTTTACTTCAACCCAACCTGAATCTGACCCAATTGCTGTAGTTCTTAATTTGTTAAACCAGTCGGGTTTTCCTGAATAATCGTTAGCCTGAGTTCTTATGAAGTTTTCAGTCTGGGCAATAATACCCTCAAGAAGAAAATTTGCATCAATACCCTGAAACAATACAGCTGAACGTTTTCTACCCATCTGTGAGGTCAATACATGTGATAATCCAAGCATTCCAAGAACTGCAAGAGTTATTATAGCAATTAGAAGGGCATTCCCTTTTTTAGTCCGTTTAAAAATCATAAGCCCCTCCTTACTCGCTCGCGCTCGTGTATTATGTTTCATTCGCGTTTTATCCGCGTTTTATCCGCGTTTCATTCGCGTTTTTTATATATGTGTCTAATTTAATTATAACTGAATTTCTTCAATTTATAAACGTGTTTTAACTCAACTTATGTTTTAATGCATCTACTGCAACCAAATATGATATATGTTTCATGCCCATCACCACTCCATCAACAACAGGTGTCAATAATGACTTATGTCTGAACTCTTCCCTTG